>JAOZRC010000782.1 GCA_029940345.1 Desulfobacterales bacterium | reverse complement strand
TTCCGTTGCTCTCCACCCACCCTACAAAAATTTGTAAATGAACATATCGAAAAAGTGTAAACCGGAAAATGAAGGATGCCCATAGTGGCATCATTCAAGATAACCAAAAAGCAGTTTACACTTTTTTAATTATAGAACGATTTTGTAAATCGTTCAAACTATTACGGCCGGTTGTCAAATAGCCGTTTGGATTTCCTTTCCGAACGCGGAAGTGTTGCATAATCCACCACTTCCACCTGGCAACTGACCATGATCTGTTTTTTAATCTGCCTGGCAATTCGAGCGGCAATGGCTTCATTTTCAGACGCATCGGTTGCCAGGGTGCGTTCCACCCGCAGGGTCATATAATCCTTGCCATCAGCCTTGCGCTCCAGATGCAATTGATATTCACTGCCGATATCCGTATAGGCGGACAAAATTGTATCAATTTGGCCAGGGTAGATATTCACCGCCCGGAAAATGAGCATATCGTCGGAGCGTCCCAGGATACGGTCGTGCATGGGAAGCACATTGCCGCAGGAGCAGGGCCGGTGAATCGCGCGTGTCAGATCACGGGTGCGATAGCGAATCAGCGGCGCAGCTTCTTTGCACAAGGTGGTGACCACCATCTCGCCGATTTCGCCGTCATCAACCGGTTCCAGCGTATCCGGGTCTAAAATTTCCAAGATATAATAGTCGGCCCAATAATGGATACCCTCATGGCAAGTGCAATCCAATCCGGTTCCAGGGCCGTATAGCTCAGTCAGCCCCGTTATGTCAAACATATCTTCAAGGCCGATAAGTTCTTTGATCCGGCGGCGTACCGCATCGCTGCTTCTTTCAGAACCGAAAATCATTTTTTTCAAATTGATCTTTTTATGCAGATTTCTTCTTTCAATCTCTTCCGCCATGAGCAGCCCCATTGAGGCTGTGCAGCACATCACGGTGGGTTGCAGATCGACTAAAAATTCGCATTGCATATCAATATTTCCCGGTCCGATGGGCAGTGCCATCGCGCCAAAGGTTTCACACCCCGCCTGAAAACTGACTCCCGCCGTCCATAGGCCGTAGCCCACCGCAATCTGCACCCGGTCGGCTGGCGTCAGTTCCGCCATTTCAAAACAACGGGCAAAAAAATGGGACCAGTCATCAATGTCTTTTTGCGTGTAAGCCAGCACCTTTTTCTTGCCGGTGGTTCCTGAAGAGGCATGAACACGCACGACTTGCTCTATGGGCACGCTTAATAAAGGAAAGGGATAACCATCGCGAAGGTCATCAGCGCAGGTGAACGGCAACTGGCGGATGTCGTTCAGGTCATGAATATCTTGCGGGTTAACACCGGCGGCGTCCAGATGCGCTTTATAAAATGGTGAACCTTGATACGCATGCGCCACGGTCTGTTGCAGACCTTTCAGTTGGTGCTCTTCCAGTGCTTGGTAGTCATTAAAAGCGGCCATAAATGTTGTAGCCATCGCAAATCTCCTTCTCTTTTATCACTTTTGGGACAATTTAGTAATTTTATTATACAATCGTCGGCATCCACCCGAACCTTTTTTAAAGTAAGTGGAAGTTATTTTTGCAGATTACCTAAATTCGGGCCAATCCGGTTTCCATAATGCCAAATGCCTTTTCCAACTGTTCATCGGTAATCACAAAAGGCGCCAGCACACGGACGATATTATTGTAACAGCCGCAGACCAGGATAATCAACCCGTTTTCAAAACAGTACCCGGCAAGCTGTTTGGCTTCATCAGCCGCCGGAGTTTTGTTCGTCCCTGTAACAAGTTCCAGGCCCAGCATCGCTCCAATGCCTCGAATCTCTCCGACAATCTCGAACCGGGATTGCCATTTTTCAAAACGCGCTTTCAGTTTGGCGCCAAGGGCGACCGACTTAGCCAGCATGTTTTCTTCTTCAAAAATTTCCAGAACAGCCAATGCGGCGCGGCAGGCCAGCGGATTGGCGACATAAGTGCCGCCTAATCCAAAAGGATGCACCGAATCCATGATTTCCTGTCGGCCGACCACGGCACTTAACGGCATACCGGCGGCCATGCTTTTTGCGACCGTAATCAGGTCGGGAGCCACATTCCAGTGTTCGATAGCAAACATTTTACCGGTGCGCCCCATACCTGTCTGAATCTCATCGGCGATAAACAGGATACCATGTTCATGGCATATTTTAACCAGTTCCTGGAAGTAATTCGGCGGTGGGGTAATGAATCCGCCCTCACCCTGTATGGGTTCAGCCACCACTGCGGCCACATTTTCCGGGTTGACCTGTTTGATAAAGAAATCCCTTAGCTTTTCCGGGCCGGCGACATCACCGAAGGGCATCCGGTAAACTTCAGGAGCAAACGGCCCGAAACCGAATTTGTAAGGTTTGACCTTGCTGGTCATGGTCATGGTCAACAATGTGCGTCCGTGGTATCCGTTTTCAAAAACAATGATTGCCGGACGCTTGGTGTGATAGCGGGCAATCTTAACCGCATTTTCCACAGCCTCGGCTCCGCTATTGATAAAAAGCGCTTTTTTGGGGAAATCTCCGGGCGTCACGGCGCATAGTTTTTCGGCCAGTTTAACCGCTGAATCGTAGGGGGCCACCATAAAGCAGGTGTGTGTGAATTTTTCGGCCTGATCCTTGATTGCCGCAACCACCTTGGGATGGCTATGGCCCACGTTCATCACCGCAATCCCGCCAGCGAAATCAATATATTCACGTCCCTGCGTATCCCGGATAATGGCTCCTTGCGCGGATTCAACATAGCACGTCGTCGTGCTGGCGCAACCATCAGATATGACGTTCCTACGCAACTCTTGCAGTTCTTTATTCGTTTGAATAGCTGTCATTTTATCTCCTCT
>JAOZRC010000781.1 GCA_029940345.1 Desulfobacterales bacterium | reverse complement strand
ATGTCGCGCTGCACAAAGAATCCCGGTGCCAGGGACTTATAAACGCCTGTTCCCGTTCTGAGAATTTTACGCTTGTGAGTTACCACCTGGATATCAAAGGAGAGTTGCAGATTCCCTTTGGGTTGGTTGAATACGTCCATGCCTGTTGCAACGAGACTGGTTATCAGTAGGTCGTGAAAAGCCTTTTCGAAGGGTGTAATTCCCGATGGCGCCACATATATGGACATGGGCATCAGAGTATCATGATAGCCATCTTCAATATTTTTCTTGACATGATAGGCGACGTCTTTTGCCAGTAACTCCCAATGGTGAACCGCCTGCATCTTCTGCTGGGTGTTCAGCCGAAATGCGTTTGGAACAGGCACTTGGGAAGTAACAGGTTTGGCAGGCCCTGCCGGGCCGTGATAACAGCCTCCGAATGCAAGTAAAACCACCAGGTAAACACCGACCCCCAACATTCGCTTAGACATAGCAACTTCCCTCCTTCAGCCCAAATTTTCCCAAGATCAAACAGCGCCTTTCCAGATAGTCAAAATACTCAGTAGCAATTTTCATGCCTGATAAGCCGGAAATATTCGGGTTTTGGATTGATTGAAACGGATTTGCATTATCATAGTTCAATAGCCGGTGTTGAGTATTTTCGATTCTCGGGTTTTCGCTCCGGTAAAATACCCGTATGGGCGAGAACCACTACACAAGCGGAAAATTTTTCCCGTCGCGGCAAATTTATCGCTATGGATGTTCCGGGGCCCCCGGCACCGATTTGGATTCCGAAAGCAATTTTCATTAAAGTATTCGTCAATATGACCGATACTATATGTAGATAGTGATACAGCGGACATTTCGATTTGGGTCATTGAAATTTGTAATTTTGGTATTGTTTGTAATTTGAGCATTGTAATTTGGGATTTTAGCTTTAAGGAGGTTATCATGAACCGACGAAAGAGATGTTCTATTATTTCAATGGCCGTATTGCTTGCGTCCCTTTGTCTTTGGGCGGGCACGGAAGGGGATGTCTATGCCTCACGTTCCGGTTCTGATTTAGATGATATTTCCTATACCGCCGGAGACATGCTGGAGAGGAATCTTCTGTACTACCTGGACAGGACATTGCCAATACTCTCGACCAGTTTTGTCAATCTCGATAACCTGAAGGAAACCTCTGCTTTTGGAAGACTGGTAGGTGTGCAGGTGGCATCCAGGTTCTCTCAGCACGGATATAAAATGATTGATCTCAGACTGAGTAACGGTAAAGTGCTTGTTCAAGAAAGAAATGGGGAGCTGGTCCTGTCCAGAGATATGAAGAGAATAAATAACTCTCAAGACGCCCAAGCCATACTTGTGGGGACATATACCATTGCCGGAAATAGAGCGTTTCTGTCGACGAGGCTTGTGAGTACCCTCGACAACACAATCCTCTCTTCCTACAATTTTTCCATTAGAATGGACGATTTACTGAAAGCGCTTGCTCAAAAAAACCTCAATAGTGCTGCTGTGAGCAAAAAACCGGTACCTGAAAGAGCCAAGAGCGCGAATCGCAGTTCAATGCCGGTAACGAAAAGGGACCCGGTCTCAAGCGGATCGATTTTTCTTAAACTCTCAAATCCTCTTGCAGCCAAGATTGTACAATCCCACTTATTTCGACTTGGATACTACACCTCAACGATTGACGGAAAGTGGGGGAAAAAGTCTCGATTGGCTCTTGCCTCATTTAAGAGAGACCGGAAGTTGCCGAATGTGAACAGATGGGATATGGGAACCCAAATAGCACTCCTTTCCGCTCAACACTGAGGCATGGTAAAGAGAAGTTGGAACCGACCCTCCTCCCCCAACTCCCGGGACGCGGATAGGGTCTTGGACTTTTGAGTTCATTGACACGATACAGGAGGTATTGCCATGAAGAAATCCCATTTGTTGGTCCTGCTGATCATGACAACATTTGTTATCATTATGCTCACTTCGTGTTGCGGGCCCCCGTTATACGGACCGAATTGTTCCAGCTATTACGCTTACCCGAGCGATTATTCGGTATGGTATGGGCCGAATTTTGTCCAACCCGTTGCCTGGAATCCCGGTTACTGGTCTTCATACCCGGAATCAGGGTATCGCTCTTTTGGTTATGTGCCTGTAACGTATGGCGGGCCTTGCAACATGGTGGCGGTCCTTCATGACGGTGCCCCATGACGTCACCTTTTTAACATCGATCTTGTCGTTGCATCGTTCGGTAATTCGTAGTCATAGCCCGTTACGACGGAATTGTCCTCGGTGCGGACAACTCGGGCAGAAATAAATATGAAATCTTTTGAGACGGCGTATGTCCCCACAAGCACCGCTTGAGCCCCACGGGTTTCACCCAGGCTTAGCACCTCGCGGGACAGCAGGAATTCCCCCTTACCCTCCTCGATGAATACGGACTCCTGGCGTAGCTTGATCTCTACGACCTTAAAACCGTGTTGGGCCAAACGGCTCGCAATCTGTTCCGAGACGATTCGCCCCAGGGTGGAGGATTCGGTCAGATCGTCAATGTTGGCAAAACTTGCTGCCATAATCGACTCATCCAATGATAGCCCCCGGAAACGTAATCCCCTCCCAAGACTGTCTGCTGCTGCGTAGCTCGATTCAAGTAAATTTGAATAGGGCTGCGGATCAGGCAGGGTGAAAGCGATTTGCCTCGGTGGGGCCGCTGTTTCTTGTGCGCAACCCGCCATGCCTGTTAAGACGAGCCAGACCGCAAAAGCGAAAGGAAAAAAATATCTGAAGACGAGGCAGAACTCTCGAAAACAGCTTAAGAACTGTAGGCGCGGAGCCATCCCTATTTTGTTGCGTTTATGCATAATG
>JAOZRC010000780.1:2470-2841 GCA_029940345.1 Desulfobacterales bacterium | reverse complement strand
GCAGACTTGCAGACATAGTTTATAATCCTTTCTCGACAATTAATTTTTAGGAAAAGATTATAATTTGTCTGTTCTTGTCAACTAAAAGTACGCATTAGTCGGATGAACCATATAAAACCTGGTAAATTGGATAAGTTGGCCCAGGAAGATCTCGCAAATTTTGAGGACAATCAATGCACTGAATTATGAGGCATTTCGTCGTCCCCAGATTTTGGAAACATTATCAAAAATTACCTGCAAACACTCGGCGGGTAGCGGACAAAAACTATACTCTGCTTAAACATAATCGGAAACATCCTTCCCTTCATTTTAAACGGGTTGGGCGATTTTGGACTGTCAGAATTGGCCTTGACTACTGAGCGTTAGCTTTT
>JAOZRC010000780.1:0-2460 GCA_029940345.1 Desulfobacterales bacterium | reverse complement strand
TGGGTGGGCGCACATGATGAACATGATAAGATTCTGAAATATGGCTAACTATGGTTTTGACTTTGGACAATAAACATACAAATATTTTTTATTCCATCCTCTTCACCGTTGACGTCGAGGATTGGTTTCAGGTGGAAAACTTCAAACCCTGGATCCCTTTTTCATCTTGGCCGTCCTATGAGTTGCGTGTTGAAAAAAATATACATCGCCTTCTTGATATTTTAGACTCTTGTGATGTCATCAAAACCGATAAAAATAAATCCTTTCAAAAACCGCAAGCAACTTTTTTTATGCTGGCATGGCTGGCCGCCCGCCGTCCCAATCTTGTACGTGAAATTTATAATCGGGGGCATGAAATCGCCTCCCACGGTTATCGGCACCAACTCTGTACCCAGCAATCCAAAGACAGTTTGAAAAAAGATCTGATTGACAGCAAAAAACTGCTGGAAGATACGATCGGCACCCCTGTTTACGGATATCGTGCGCCCAGTTTTTCCATTAACCACAGTGTCCTCCAGACCGTACGCGAATGCGGCTATTCTTATGATTCAAGTTACAATTCTTTTGCATTGCATGGTCGCTATGGTAAGATGAACTTGTCAAAAAATGGCAAAAAAGAGATAGCGGTTAAAATCGCTGACAACTTCTATGAGCTTCCCATCAGCAATTTTAAAATGGGGAGATATATAATTCCATTAGGCGGTGGTGGTTACTTTCGCTTAATTCCTTTTCCGTTTTTTAAAGCAGGTGTCCGTAAAGTTCTTAAAAAGGATAAGGCTTACCTTATATATATACATCCTTGGGAAATTGACCCTAAGCAGCCCAAAGTTGAGGATGCATCGGCTTTTTACAAATTTAGACACTATTATAATTTAAAAAATACTGATTCAAAATTGGCGGCATTTATGGCGACATTTAGAAAATATCGTTTTATGACTTGCCACCAATATATCAATAAGATAATAAGGACGTATGAAGATTGAAATCCTTGATACTGGCAACATCGCTCTATGGGATACGTATGTCCGCTCCCACGCCCAAGCAACTCTTTACCATTTAGCTGGCTGGAAACATATTATTCAAAAAACTTATGATCATAAAGCCTATTATTTGATTGCCTATGACAACAATGACCATAATACCGCAAGCACACAAAATTGGCAAGATAACAAGAGGCAAAATGACCAGACAATAACAGGCATCTTGCCCCTCGTACACCTGAAACATTTTCTGTTTGGCAACAGCCTGATTTCGGTTCCTTTTTTTGATTTGGGGGGCATCCTGGCCGACAATGAACAAACCGAACGGGCCCTGCTGTGCCATGCCGTCAGGTTGGGTGAAAAACTAAAAACAGATCATATCGAACTTCGCCATATTGAACCTCTCGCATCATTAAAATCAGACATTTTAAGTCCTTCAGGAAAAAATTGGCCCGTCAGAACACGGTCCCATAAGGTTCGTATGCTTCTATCACTGCCTGAGTCAGGAGATGCATTGATGAAGTCGTTTAAATCTAAACTGCGGAGTCAAATCCGCCGACCGTTGAAAGATGGTTTATATTCTAAAATAGGCGGCTTTGAATTATTAGATGATTTTTATCAGGTGTTTGCTGTGAATATGCGTGATCTGGGATCACCGGTTCATTCCAGGAAATTAATGCACAACATTTTGGAAACATTTCCGAAGCAAGCCAAAATTGTCATAGTTTATAAGGATAAGCAACCTCTGGCGTGCAGTTTCATAATCGGATTTAAAGACACGTTGGAGAATCCATGGGCGTCCGCCCTACGGAAATATAGCCGCATGAGTCCCAACATGTTGCTTTATTGGAGTATGCTGGAATATGCCTGTGATAACGGCTATGCATATTTCGATTTCGGAAGGTCTTCACCGGATGAAGGCACTTACAAGTTCAAGGCGCAATGGGGGGCAAAACCAGCGCCTCTCCATTGGCAATATTTTTTACGCAAGAACGATGGAGATACTTGCCAAGCGGAAAACCCGGAAAAAGAAAAATTCAATAAAGTCATTCAGTATTGGAAAAAATTACCGGTTTCCGTAACCAAAATCATCGGCCCTTTAATTCGAAAGCATATCGGTTTGTAAAATGATGATGACGATTAGTATTGTTGCCGCAACTGTTTCATTTTGTTTGCTTTTCTATATTTATATTGGTTATCCATTGCTTTTGGTATTTTTAAATTTCGTTTTACCAAAAAAAGATGAAAAAAGGTCAACCGCTCAATGCACCGTGACCTTTATAATTTCATGCTATAACGAAGAGAACGTTATTCGGAAGAAATTAAATAACAGTCTTGACTTGGATTATCCCAAGGAAAATTTGGAAATTTTCGTGGTTTCCGATGCTTCCTCGGATCGCACCGACGATATCGTTCGGGAATACGCCGAACAAGGAATTAAGCTAATCAGACAAGTTGAGCGATTGGGAAAAACTTCCGG
>JAOZRC010000779.1 GCA_029940345.1 Desulfobacterales bacterium | reverse complement strand
AAATGAATTAGAAGAACTTAAAACATGGATGATTAAAATCATACTGACAAAAAAAACGCTTCATAAATTTCGTTTCCTCAATAAATATCATTTGGTGGCAATTGATGGCAGCGGCATGATGAGTTTCTCTGAAAAACATTGTGATCACTGCCTGACCAAAACTTCCAAGAATGGGAAAACGACCTATTTCCATAATGTCTTGGAAGCGAAAATAGTCTGTCACAACGGATTTTCAATCTCACTTGGGACAGAACATATCGAAAATCCGTCCGGTGACTACGATAAGCAGGATTGCGAATTGAAGGCCTTTCGGCGATTAGCCGAAAAGCTTAAAAAGATGTATCCGCGCCTGCCAATCTGTATCATTGCTGACGGATTGTATCCTAATAATACTTTTTTCGACATCTGCCAAAAAAATCATTATGAGTATATTGTAAACTTCAAAGACGGCAATTTGCCAACCGTATGGGGTAAAGTAGAACCTTTGGATGATATTCCGTCTGACTGCTGCCACAGCGAAACTGTTAAAAATAGAAATGTGAAAATAAGGCGTAAATATCGTTGGGTTAATGCCATTGACTATCATGGCCATATTGTAAATCAGGTCGAATGTGATGAAGTCGTTACAATGCCGTCCGGGAAAATCATAAAAAAGCATTTTGTATTCCTGACTAGCCAAGGAGTCACTGGAAATAACGTTTCGGAAATCAGTCAGTCCGGTCGCCTGCGATGGAAGATTGAAAACGAAGGCTTTAACACTCAGAAAAATCTTGGGTATAATATGAAACATAAATATTCCCGTGTAAGTTGGCGTGCGGCAAAAAATTATTACCAGTGTCTTCAGATAGGTCATTTAATCAATATGCTGATCGAACTCAGTACCGATTTTAAAAAGTTTTTAATTGGTAAAATGACAGTTAAAAAATTATGGGAAGGTCTGAGAGGATTTCTCAAATTTCAACATATTGATAAAAACGATATATCATCGCTTTCCCAGTTGAGAACCCAAGTTCGTATTGAATAATCATTTTCGGAGACGCCCTGCTCCGAAATTCAGGGATAACCCATTAAACTCGATAGCAATGAAGGAGGTCTGAAAATCATAAATTAAAAAGCAATTTATCCCAAAATGAACAGAAGCAGAATTGTTTAAATTTTGCACAGTTCAATAAGGACATTTGTTATTTTTATTTATTCTCTGAATTGCTGCATTTTTTCAGCTTTTTTATTCCTAACATTGATCCGGCAACAAGACCCAAGAAATAACTTAATCCGGTTGAAAGAAGTCTTTGAAGAGTTATTGCGCCAATTCCAATCTCACTGGGGATGCCAAAAAAATTCAAGAAGAACAGCATGGTTGCTTCGTTTACACCCAATCCCATTGGTATCATGGATAGTGCGCCCAAAAAAAAAGCCGTTGAGTTGGCTACGATAGCCTCCCAAAGAGTAATTTTGGAAGATAGACAATTTACAATGAACACAAGCAGGATACCGGTAATTACCTGAGCAATGAAAACAAATATTGTATAGAAAACAATATTCCGCCAAAGTAAATTTTTAAACGCTGCATTAATGCTTGTGATAAATTGGTAGTTCTTTTTTTTGGGGTTGCCTTTATCCAGAAATAAACGAACGAGTAAGAAAAATATTATCCCCATGCCAATCAGAAAAAGTAAACCCCAAAGAATATGGTAGGTATTCCCGCTAAAATATCGGATTGAACCTATAATCGCAATAACACCGCAAACGCCCATTCCGATGTTCAATTCGATTAAAATCAATGCGGTTCCGGTTGAATAGGCAACCTGTTCAATTTTTTTTAACAGATACGCAGTTAAAGGAAATCCGATTTTTGCCGGCGTGGAATAATGAGCGGCCATTGATGTAAAATGAATTAAAATCAGGTTTTTAATATGGCAATCAGCTCCCAAAGCACTTAGTAAATATTTTCTATTATAAACAAAAATCCATGAAATACAAAAATATAAGCATACAAGAAACCCTATCTGCTTAATCTTAAGTTGGGAAATTACAAGCCACACTTCCTTCAGATTTATGTCTGCAAAAAACAAAAACAGAATAAAAATAATTAGCAACAAAGAATATTTTGAATATTTTTTTAATTGATTCATCATATTCTGATTAAATATTATTTTTTGAGGTATATTTCACATAAAAGCTCTTAGGAACTAAATCCATTTTGTACATTATCCAAAACATGGGTCTCAATCGTTCAAACATCGGTTTATAGGTCTTGAATTCCCTGTATGTCTTAATGGGCTGAGTCATATATGCTTCAAACTCTTTTTCCGAAAAACCAAGCCGCTTTTTCACCATATCTACAATTTCAAAATCTGTTTGAGGCGGCCGCATGATTTTGTCTAATCCTTCCTCCCGCGTCATCTGACCCGAACGAATTAACGCAGAATACCCGTTAAGACGTTGATCAAATCCGAATCTGCGGGGTATAAAGTATGTGTGGTAAAAATTTGTAATCCTATTTTCAAGGTGGTGGCCGCCGTACCATTTCCAGCTAAAATTTTCAGTGAGAAATTTTTTGGTATTTTCCTTGTTATGTTCGATATAATAAAGTGGACGAATCATTTTTATTCTATTTACCAGACGCCATTTCATCTGTAGCCAAAACCACATATTCGGATAGGTCTTCATTTTGCCCTGACCATATTGTTTATGAATACTTTGGATATATTTGGCATCCATGTATAACCAGCCGAGGGGTGAGACGCCTTCCGTGCGGAACGAGTGTCCTTCAAATATATATTTAATTCTGTATTTTTCGGCTGCCAGATACAAAGTGGAAGCCAGACCAATATCGGTTGGTGCA
>JAOZRC010000778.1 GCA_029940345.1 Desulfobacterales bacterium | reverse complement strand
ATACATTCGTTACACTGTTGTTTAGGAAGCTGCATATAATATGATTGAAATTACAAAAAAGTTAAAATATCTTGTATGGGTGGGTAGCTCTAAAAAGAGATTAATGGAATTTCCTAAGCAAGTACGAAAAGATATTGGAAACGCACTCTTAATAGCCCAGGCTGGAGTGAAACCACCCATAGCTAAACCATTAAAGGGTTTAGGAGCAGGCGTTTTTGAGATTGCAGACGATTATGATACAAATACATATCGTGCAGTCTATACTGCAAAAATTGGTAAGAAAATCTATGTTCTTCATGCATTTCAAAAAAAATCTACCAAAGGAATCAAAACTCCTAAGAAAGAGATTGATTTAATAAAAAAGCGATTAAGACTTGCAAAAGAAAGAGAGGAAATCAGATGAATGATGAAACTCTGTTTGAAAAAAGTTCAGGCAATGTTTTTAGAGATTTAGGGATTCCCAACCCTGAAGACGAATTGTTAAAAGCACGCCTTGGGATTGAAATTTTAAACACGATAAATGATCGGAAGCTAACTGACAAAGTGGTAGCAGATATTTTGAGCGTTAAACAAAGTGAAATCGCTCAACTTATAAACGGAAAATTTTCCAATTATAGCTTAGAATCTATGTTTCGTTTTCACAACCTTATGAATCGTTATGTCAATATTCATATATCTAAAGCAAGACACGGAGAAGGCCGGTTGGCGGTCGGATCATTGCCGTAAGGCTTGAGGAGATTTTTCTGTTATTTCCATAACGCAGGCGTTATTCGCGATTCAAGTAATGATATTGTATGAATAAAATCAATTAATGCGAATTAAGGGTTGAATTCGGATGTGTAAAATCAAGGGGTTACAAGCCTGTTTCAAACAATGGCCAAGCGTAACCCACCGTAACCCATTGTTTTTATTACATCTGAAATTTTCAACCCTTAGTTGGCATAATTAATTAAATAAAGGGCCTCCTTCATTTGTCGCTTTACAATTCAAGTGTAAACCACTTTAGGTGTAAAATGAAGAATGCCAAATAAAGCGTAAGATTTTAAAGATTGGAAAGAGGAATTTTGTATCGGTTTATCATTATTCTGACAGTGCTCGTTGCTGTTTTTTTAACTGTCTATCCACCAAAACATAACGCTCTGATGCAAGTGGAATTTCAGACATCCGTCAAAGGTGAAGCTCAGATTTATTGGGATGATAACAACAAGGGGTTTAATGAAAAAAATACCAAGCGTGTTCAATTTAGCCCGGCACAAGAAAAATATGCTTTGGTTCTACCGGACTTGCGTACTATAAAAAACCTCAGATTCGATCCTGTCAGAGAATCCGTATCTGTCAAGATAAAGAGCATTATTTTTAAACAGGAAAATTTTAACCTCATCTGTTTTCAAACACCTGAAGAATTAAACAAACTTTTTCAGCCATTGCATGATATCTGTAAAGTCAGACCCGATCCGGACGGACTGGTGATCCTTTCAGACGGAAATGATCCTTATATGGCATTGGATATGAATCTGATCCGGATACCAGATAAAGACAAAGGTAGCTTAACCGGCTATTTAGTCGGATGGTCTTCGGTTTTACTTCTGTCTTTAGTGTTGACCGGTCTGATGCGGTTGTTTCCGCCAGTGTCGATGTCATCAGCTCTGAATTTTCTGAAGAAATATATACTGCGCCTTAAAACTGCGGAACTTGTAACCGCCTTGTTGATGATCGTTCCTGTCATCTATTATTTGGGTCTTTGGATATGGGCAATGGCAACCACATCGCTATGGACCGATGAATTATATACGATTACCAAATTTTCATCTCAGGGTTTAGGGACTGTATTAACCGATTATCACGCACCCAACAATCATATTTTTTTTAACCTGCTTAATTCGATTACGCCCGGTTCGGGGTCATATCATCCTTTAAGAGCGCGCTTATGGTCTTTTCTGGCAATAAGCGGCGCAATCGTAGTTACACTGGTCTTTTATTTTCGTCGCCAAGCATTTCTTGCCGGCGCGTTGACCCTGTGCGTGTTAGGCGCCTCCTGGAATCATCTTAATTTAATGCTGCAAGCCCGAGGATATGGCATTTTAGCTTTTTGTGCTTTAGCGACATCACTCACTCTGATCAGCTACTTGCATTCGCACAAAGTATCTTTTCTTTTTGCGCTGACACTTTTATCCGTTATTGGGACTTGGACAGTGCCAACATACAGTTTTTTTGCGGGGATTTTGCTAATAGTTCTCTTTTTTTTCGAACGCGACCGTAAAAGCTTAATTGCGGTTTTAACATTCGGAGTTGCCATTCTGATGATCTATTTGCCTATTGCACGGCAGATAATACAAGTCAGCACGAACTATGCTGGTCGCTGGGGGGAGGAGTATGCCGCAATAAGCGCCGTTTTTCACACAATTCAATATTATCTTTTTCCAACCTTGGAGCTTCGGCTCATATTTCTCATTTTTTGCTGTTTTCTATGTTTGCCGTTTTTACTATGGAGGATAGACGATTATGAAGGTAGGGCGTATCAGATTATTGCATTGTCAACCGTCTTATTTTTTACAGCTTGTTTATTTTTAGAAACTCCGGCGCAGCGTAGCGTCGCTTTTATCATTTTCCCCATAGGCGTCGTTATCGTTGGCAACGTGATAAAGATATATAACTATCAAAAAGTAAAATATTTCCGTCCTGTTTTATGTATTGTCCTGCTAATCTTTTTTCGTCCGATCATTGAAGATAAAATTGCCAGTGTAAGAGTATGGTTCGCTCCCACTGAGAACTGGATGGGAAGCGCCGAGCTTATTAAAGCAGCTTTCCCTGAAAATAAGCGCATTTATTGTAATTTCCGAGCAAAT
>JAOZRC010000777.1 GCA_029940345.1 Desulfobacterales bacterium | reverse complement strand
TATGAAATATAAAAAACATCACCCTTTGGAACAAAAGGCAAATGCCTTCCTTTGGGGAGAAGAAACGCATGTTCTCTTCGTATTCGAAGGGTGTCGCACCATCCATCCGTTATAATAAGGAGCGGGCCTTGTTTTGGGAAAGTCTCGCTTTTTTCGATCATATTAATTGCAGGCTGAATCACAGTTCCGCCCCGGCCTTTGACCTTAACGGTTCCTGCAATATCCTCAGGGGCCATATATCCCTGATCATAAAACGTCGCATCACAAAAAATCACCCGCACCAGGGGAACATCTCTTGAAATGCTGTAACTTGCTATTGTCCCCAAGGCTTTAGCCAGGAGATTCCGGTCCATAGAGCCGGATGTATCCAGGATGACTCCGAATGTTCGATTATCTGTCGCACCGTCCTCAACTTTCCAGGCCGGCCGTGGAATATCCGGCGTGGCTGACTGGCGTCGGCTTGCCCGTGCGTATGTTCGGCGTTTCTCAAGCGGCGAAAAGTACTCATCAAACCACCGTGCCAATTCGACATCCCATGGAATAACAGGCTGATTTAACGCTCTGATTTCCTCGACCAGCCCGGCCGGAAGAAGCGCTCGGGTCTCGGAATAATGATAGTCAAGCCCTCTGGTCAAAGAGCGCCTGTAAAACTCGTCCAGGTCTATTCCGGCTCCGGTTTCCCACCAACCGGGCCTGACGCCTGCAAGAATATCTCCAACCCCTTTTCCACAAAAGGTTGACAGTTTTCTGAACCTCCGTCTGTCGGTGACAATACGATCGTACACCGCCTCAGCCGATAAACTTTTCAGATCAGGATCATAAAGAGCGCCTGAACGAGGCATATCACCAATGGCCATTTCAACAAGCCATCCGTTTATCACAAAGTCACATGCAACATTCCAAAGATACGGGTCCCGGCCCTGCGCCCTTGAATGATGGCACAGCCCCACATGAAGCAGTTCATGTGCAATAACAAAACGGTATTCCTCTTGGGTAAGTCCTGCGGCATTGTTAATATAAATTTCCTTGAGACCTGCATCAACGGCCGCTAAACTGATGTTCATCCTGGTGCAAAGCCGGGTATCTTCAACCAATTCACACGCGGCCGCAAGAGATCCTAATAGGGGATAACTTGAAATAAACCAGTTTCGTGCAATCTGCGCTTTGGTCAGCTTTTTCTTCCCGGCGCTATCACTGCTCCTGACAACTCCGGCAGCCTGTTCAACGGCATCCGTAACAGCGTACGCTATTCCCTGACTTAATAACTTTTCCCATTCAGGCGGCTTCCAATAGAGATAACCCGAACCTGCTTTTACAAAAATCATATCATTTGCATTGCCGCCAGTGCCTGAAAACATCAATTCATTAGGAATTTTTCCCTTAATCATAAGATTTTGATAGAGCGACTCTTCATCTCCTGGGGCATAATCAGGATCGAACTCCATATCATCCGGTTTTCTCCCGATTTTCAGATGGTTCAAAAACCGGTTCACCCAATAATCACAGGCAACATTCCATAGTTTTTGGTTTTTTCTCTTCTTGAAATGTTGCAACCCAAGGTGCAAGAGACAGTGTGAAATCACATAAAGCCACTCTTCCGGCGCACCTTTTTTAAAGTAATTTACATAAATCGCTCCTTCGCTTGTAACTGCCGCCCATCCGTTCTCAGAACAAAGATTATTTTTACTCCTGTCTATCCGGGCATAATCATACAGAAACATAAAGAGCGTATTCTGTTTTACCAGTTGAACACCCTGATGAAAAAATTTTTCGGCCGGGTTTTCTTTTTTTTTCCTCTTGCGCACCATTATTTCACCAAAATTCGCGGTAAATCGCGTGCGATTTCGATCATCAACCAGTCTGGCAAGCCTTTTTCGCCTTCCTCTTTCGCAACTACAAGTTGGGCAATTTCAAGGCTTATGCCGGCAAGCTGTTTAATCAAAGCTTTGGCATTATAGGCAAGATTCTTCGATTTTGCTGACTGCGTTTCCTTTTTTTCAGGCAACTCTTTAATAAGGTGAGCCCGAAATGACTGGGCCAGAAAATAGAGAATATCTCTGTCTTCCGGTTTTTTCGGCCATTTTGTCTCGCCCTTAATGATAGATGACAGTGCATAGCGGCTATGAATCTGTTTGACAAACCCCTGAAATTGGACCGCATGTTTTGGCGACAAACAGCCACAGCTCAGAGCTTCAACGGTAAAATCCGATATATTATCACTATATTCCTTCAAGGCATCACTCAGCATGTGCCATGAACGCGGTGTTGAAAATGGCTCCTCTGTTTTCGGAGGCTGGGCCCACAGGTGATCCGGCCGGTTCTGTATATATTCAACAATCCATGGATGGATAGAGTTGTTCATCGCCCATTTAAGCCAGTCTCTATGGGATGCCGTTAGGTTAACGTGCACCAACCGATTCATTAAAGCGGAAGACATTGGCCTGACTATCGCATTATCCTGAGCCCGATTCCCGGCTCCGATGACAATTGACCCCTTTGGAAGTTGATACTCACCGATCTGTTTTTCATTAATCAAACTGTAAAAGGATTTCTGCACTTCATGTGAACAGGCATTCAATTCATCCAGGAACAAACAATAAGGTTCATCTCTTGCAATTGAGGCAGGTGGGCAAAAACTGCTTTTTCCATCAATAATTCTTGGCACACCAATGATATCCTCCGGTGCGAGTTGGCTGCCAAGCAATGTGACGCAATCCAGCCCAACCGATATTGCAAACTCTTGCACAAGGGATGATTTTCCGATTCCCGGAGCGCCCCATATAAACACCGGCCTGACAATGGCAACATTCAACAGGAAATCGGATAGTTGTGTTTGGGTTAATGTGGTTC
>JAOZRC010000776.1 GCA_029940345.1 Desulfobacterales bacterium | reverse complement strand
AGAAATAACCGTTCAGCCCTAACTATCAATGCTATTCAAACATTAAGTACGGGTTTAGGAAAGACGATTAAAGCCCTTAAAAATCAAATAAAAAAGGCTCCGGAACCAACGAACAAATTTTGGCAAAATTGGCTCAGTTGTAGAAATAATGAAGCTGAAGAAGCAATGAAGTTTGCTGAAGAATCCTTTTTTGAAAGCCTTTTGGGAATAAAAACTATTGCAGAATGTTATGCAGCATTAAATGAACCGATTGCTGCTGAATCAGCTCTGAATGGATTTATGTCAAAAATAATTGATGCTGATATACAAACAGCCTTTAAAAAGGCTAGGTTAGTTGTAGTAAGAGGTAATAATTTCCCAGAGGTTCCGTGGAAGACTTTCATTGATTCCAAACCTGAAATCCAAAAAAATATTGAACTATGTAGATTTTGTAAATCATCGGAGATAAAATCTGTCACAGTGGAATTTAAACCTATCGAATTGTTGGAGATGCAAAATGAAAAGAAAATGTGAATGTGGTCGAATTTTAAAGGATGATGAAGAAACAAAATGTCCTGCATGTCTGGCGAGAAGTTCAAGCAGAATAAGAAGGTGGGTTGAAGGTATTGCTACTGTTGTAGTTGCCGTGGGTCTTTATGCCATAAAAAACGTAAGTGGTGGAAAAAACAATTAAAATCTAAACAACCAAACAGCGTAACACTATAGACTCTTTGGAAAAACTTTGAAAAAACGAACTTGGTCACACTGGTGAGACTGGGAATTAGAATTTACACCCCACTTGTTCAAGCGCATGGAAGACCGTATGTTCAACGAGGTAGACTTGAGGACAATGCTCAAACACGCGCGATCATACCGTCGAGATATTGTAGAAGGTCGATGGATAATCGAAACGCGACATAAAAAGGCTACCTTGGGAAATTATCGTGGAACCGGAGGCAGCTTATGAGTTGCTCGTGGTTATAACCGCCTATCCGGTTTGGGATAAATAAGATGAAAGAACCCTATTTAGAGGTAACGTTCAGGCGCGGCTGGCCAATTGCCGCATACTTGTTCCTTCCAAGAAAAACCGGAGACAAGAGCTATCGGACATCGAAGGCGGAACTTGGCATGATTATTGATTTTGAACAAAGTGGAAGAGCCATCGGGATTGAGATTACAGCTCCTACGAAGGTTACAACTGCTGATCTCAATAGCGTATTAAGAGAGATAGGGGCTCCTCCTGTAACAGGAGAAGACTTGACTCCACTGCAATTGGCCGCGTAAGTGCTGAATGGCTAACAAAACGGTTGCACTTGACACCAGAAAACACAATCGCTTATCAATTTTTTAAAAAATTAATAGTCAGATAGGGTGGGCAAAATGCCGTCTGCAATGTTTGTATCTGCACCAAACTTCGCCGGAATTCTGCCGACTATTTCGGTTTTGCGGTCAATGACGCTTCCGCTTCGAAGCCAGTAAAAATCAGGCTCAAAGAGAGAAAGAGATTGCAATGGAAACAGCATCATTATCAAATAATAAACAGGGAATCATAACACTCATCAGGATTCTCCCTGCCATTCGACAATTACAGTTAGCTGACAACCCCAGCCTGATTCGGATTCTGGCTGAAAAACTTGATAATAATAAACAAATTTTCCCATTTGAACAGGACAAAACATAAGTAACCGACCATAAGTTTTCTGGTTCTTTTCGCCACTGTTCCTATAATAATCTGGGTTAAACACCGGAAAACTTATGAACGGTTACTTACTGTCTGCCGACTCCAAATAATGCATTCTGAGAGGCAGAGATATTGATGAACACACTGAAATCATCGGATACAGAAAAATAGAACATAATGCCAGATTTTGTAACTATAATTAAACAACAGTAATCTGACGGAGATCAGTATGCAGCAGGTAGCATTAATAGAAGCTGAAACACGACTCGCTGAATTAATCGGAATAGTAGCCGGCGGGGAGGAAGTTGTTATAACAAAAGATGACGGTTCGGCTTTTAAAATCATATCTTACCTTCATAAAAGACCGTATCCGAAATTCGGAAGTGCCAAAGGGCTGATTGAAATGTCGGATGATTTTGACGAACCTCTTGAAGACTTTGAGGAATATATGCCGTGAGACTTTTGTTGGATACACACACATTCCTGTGGTTCATAGGCGGCAATCCGAAATTAAGCGGTCATGCGCGGCAACTGATTGAAAATACTGAAAACGAACGGCTGATAAGCATAGCAAGTCTTTGGGAAATGTCAATTAAAACCAGCATCGGTAAGTTAAGGCTGAATCTCACCTTCCCGGAAATGATCAGTGAGCATATTGATGACAATGCGATGAAATTATTACATATCAAACCAGAGCATTTGGATATTGTGAGGTCATTGCCTTTTTATCATAAAGATCCGTTTGACCGTCTGATTATCGCGCAGAGTCAGTCGGAAAACATACCGGTTCTGAGCCGGGACGAAGCATTTGATGATTATGATAACACCCAGCGTATTTGGGAAATGACGCTCCCGCTTCGAATCCGTCAAGAATAAGGCTCAAGGCAGGCAAACGAAGCATCCGCTTAAAAGCTGACGGCGTAAGGCGCAAAGTCAGGCAACAGCCAAACAGCGCAACACCATAGACCCCCTGGAGAAAACTTTGAAAAAGCGGTCATGGCCACAATGATGGGACTGGGGATTAGAATTTACACCCGACTTGTTCAAGCGCATGGAAGACCGTAATACCGTCGAGATATTGTAGAAAGTCGATGGGTAATAGAAACACGACACAAAAGGCGCCCTTGGGAAGTAATTATGGAACCGGAGGCAGCTTATGAGTTGCTCGTGGTTATAACCGCCTATCCGGTTTG
>JAOZRC010000775.1:2429-2865 GCA_029940345.1 Desulfobacterales bacterium | reverse complement strand
CCGGTCGGTATTTATCTGCGTTAAAACTGGTGTTTTTATTAAAAGATAAAAATTTTCCCATGATCAAATATAGAAATTTCGCCAGACTTGCCGGCGCAGCCGTTTTAGCCAACCACCTTTTGGAACAAAACGTAACTCATGTACATGTTCATTTTGCTTTTGGCGCCGCCGGTGTGGCCATTATATTGGAAAAATTAACCAACATACCATACAGTCTGAGCATTCATGGTTCAGATGTGCTGCTTCCACAACCATTAATCCGTGAAAAACTTTCCCACGCGCAATTTATCCGTTCCAACTGCATGTTCCATGTAGATAATCTGAAAAGCCAATTCCCCTCACTCAGGAAAAAGCGTTTTCATGTTATACGTCTGGGAATTGATTTGCATTCAGGCCGCTGGTCAAAAGTCAAAGCATGTCAATCAGGCCCTCCCCT
>JAOZRC010000775.1:2050-2419 GCA_029940345.1 Desulfobacterales bacterium | reverse complement strand
TGAATTTTGAATGTGGCCAGGTTAATTCCGATTAAAGGACATGCTATCCTTATCAAGGCATGCGCTTTACTGAAAAACAGAGGGGTGGCATTCCATTGCCGTATAGTCGGGGACGGAGCTACCCGCAGGGAATTGGAAATGCAGATTGCCCAGTTGCACATGAATGATTCAATAGAACTGATGGGCGCTAAGTACGAAAGCCAAGTGGCAGAACTTTTTGAATGGAGCCATGTTTTTGTATTATCCTCTCTGAGTGAAGGCACTCCGATGACTGTTATCGAAGCGATGGCCAAAGCCCGTCCGGTCATTGTGCCGGATATGACTGCTTTACCGGAAATGGTTGTTAATGGAAAAACCGGCTATCTATTT
>JAOZRC010000775.1:0-2040 GCA_029940345.1 Desulfobacterales bacterium | reverse complement strand
AGAATCGGCAACGCAATCCGACTGATTCCGTGGGGCAGGCCGGAAACGTGCCGAAAAACTGTATAATCAAACTGATAACAGTAAAAAATTGCTCAATGTTTTTATCAAGGAAAACAGAGCGGATTAATCGGAAAAAATAATGAATCAACGGCAAAAAACCGACCAGACTGAAAAAATTTCAGTAGCAATCGTTACTCGCAATCGAGCGCAATTACTGGCCAATGCGTTAACCAGTTTGAAACAGCAAACGCTTATGCCTGATGAAGTTGTTGTTGTGGATAACGCATCTACGGACAATACTTATGAAATGGCGGAATCATTCAAACCTGACTTGCCGATTAAATATGTGCTTTGCCCGGAAATCGGAGTCAATCCGGCAAGAAACAGCGCGCTTTCAAACAGTGACGGAGATATCCTGGCGTTTACCGACGATGATGCCGAAGCGGATTCCAGATGGCTGCAAGAGACGGCCCATATGTTTCTTAAACGTCCCGATGCCTCCGCTGTCGTAGGAGTCAAAGATAATCTTTTCCCTGAAAATTTTGTAGCAACTTTGGTGCAATTCACTCGACGCGATCTGTCCATGGCACGCGACCGCATCGGAGAAACCGTTATTTCACCCACAATCGTTGACACTTGTAATCTGGCTGTACGCAAAGATGATGTTATCAACAAAGGTCTGAAGTTCGATAAATCTTATGTTAAAGGAGGCGACCGCGATTTTGGGCGTCAGATAATCGAACATGGCTTAAACGTTGTTTTTTGTCAAACATCCATCGTGCGGCATCGCTGGCCGAAATCATTGTCGGACTACTTCAGAATGCGTTTTTATAGTGGAACTATGAAAGTGGGGATTCATCGAAGCTCAGAAAAAGGCGGCGTATCTTTGGCGACAAAACGTTTCGGGCCGTTTAAAATTGCTTTTATGGCATGGCAAGCCGCATCTTCTTTTTCTGTTTTGCTTCGTATTGCTTTTCTTTTTCTGGTTGCCTTCGGACAATTATGGACCGTAGCAGGTCACTTTATCGAAAAAAGAAAACAATGATCACAAATTCATTACGCCATACAATAAAAATTCAGGGCGTCAACATAGATGTATTGCGCGTCAATGATCTATACGAAAAAATATTGGCATTAATCCGTAATGGCGGGAAACATCTGATAACATATACCAATATCCATACAATGAATATTGCTTATTATGATAAGGTTCTTCTTGACGCTTACGCCAATTCATCTGTGGTTTACTGTGATGGAGCGGGCATTAAACTGGGAGCCCGTCTGGTGGGTGAATATTTGCCCGAAAGAATGACTGGCGCCACTTTCATCCATGATTTTTGCAAACGCTGGCAAGATGAAGGCATCGGTCTCTTTTTTCTCGGGGGTCTTCCCGGAGTAGCGAACAAAGCATGCCGGTGCTTAAAAAAACGGTACCCTCAATTAAAAATCAGTGGAAATGCGAACGGTTATTTCCAACGCAATAGTTCAGAGGAAGATGAAATTTTAGAATTCATTAACCAATCAAAACCTGATATTCTTTTTGTCGGCTTTGGCACACCGCTTCAGGAACATTGGTGTTTGCAAAACTGGAATAAATTAGACGATTGTTTAATATGGCCAATCGGCGCCATTGTTGATTACTTGTCCGGAAGAGTGCCGCGTTGTCCCCAATCAATGGAGGTTTATAACATGGAATGGCTTTTCCGCCTGATTATTGAGCCGCACCGAATGTTTGTCCGCTATGTGATTGGGAATCCGCTTTTTATTCACCGAATTTTACGCAATAGCAAAAAAGGAATACTCAGATGAAAATAATGATTGCTTACCCGCCTCTCAAAGGCAAGGGAAGCCCAATGCTGACTCAAAACCGGCAGTTTCAATGGTATAATGTGGGCAGCTATATTTATCCTATGGTACCGGCGTATGCAGCTTCGCTTCTCAAGGAAAAAGGCTATAACGTGCTATGGGAAGACTGCATCGCCAACCAAAAATCGGCCGAGTCTTTTTGGAGTGATCTGGTGCTATCCAAACCGGACATCA
>JAOZRC010000774.1 GCA_029940345.1 Desulfobacterales bacterium | reverse complement strand
GCCCTCGCTCTCACACTTTTTCGCTTCGATCACGACTTTCCAAACAGGCTCTGAGAATTTCAGCATCCTATTCAAAAATCATGGCCAAATGTGGTTTCGGAGTGCGAAAATTATGTTTGTCGCATGGATCTCAAGGCGTGGAATAGCGCTTTATATCTGCGAAAGACCGTTCCTCCGCCCTACTTGCTTTCGCGCTCCATCATTTCCATTCACGAACCTGGGGTTGAAACCCTCATCGTTATACATAAGTCTTTAACTATTTGATTTAACATAATAATAAAAAATTGTGAAAAGTGTCTTTTTACGATCTTCAATTTTTTAAATAGTTGAAAATAAAGGCTTTATAAATATCAAAAAATACACTCTGAGAGATGTGTATAACGATGAGGGTTGAAACCCCAGGCTATATTACCTGACCTCTTCGAGGTAAAAATAATAATTTGTCAAGTTTGTTATTCCCCCCAAATCCGTTATAATCAGATTTAAAACTTAGTACTGTCGGCTGTCACGCCTTCGGCTTTTTAGGCGGACTGATCAAAGCTTCTCCGACAATAACCTTATCACCATCCTGGTTGGTGCAAACGGTTTTCAGACGCACCCGATTTTTTTCCTTGACTCTATCGATCACTTCCGCACGGGCAGTGATCGTATCCCCGAAACGCACGGGCGCTGTAAATTTAAGTTCCTGTTTGATATAAATCGCACCCGGTCCGGGCAATAATGTACCCATAATTGTCGAAATCAGGCCGGCGGAAAGCATCCCATGGGCAATCCGGCCTTTGAAAAACGTTTTTTCGGCATACGCCTGATTAACATGAGCTGGATTAAAATCACCGGTTATGCCTGCATAGGCGTAAACATCATATTCTGTAATGGTTTTCGTAAATTCGGCTGTGTCGCCGATCTTGATTTCTTCGATGGTTTTACCAATCATAACTCCCCCGATCCACAGCGTGATAAAAAAAAACACCGGGCGATGATTAAACATGCCCGGTGCTTTTTAGGGTTATATCACCAAACGAAACATATTAAGTTTGGTATTTAAATGAAATCAGAACTCGTGCGCGATAAGCGACCACTTTGCCGTCTTCAACTTTCATATCAAGCTTATCAATTTCGGCGACACGCAGATCCCTGAGGTTTTTGCCAGCAGTTTCCACAGCATTTTTAGCTGCCTCTTCCCATGAATTCGGGCTTGAGCCTACCAGATCAATGATTTTGTAAACACTTTCACTCATCTCTTCCTCCTTTACTTGATTGGGTTGTTAAATTGGTTCTTTCCGTTTACAATAACAGCAACGCTCGTTCGTTTTCACAATTTAAGAAAAAAGCAAACTGACTCACCGAAGTGTTTCTTTGATTTTCCTTAAACCTGGAATTAATGAATGAGCGTCATTCATTTATTAAGGTCTTATAACATGCTTTGAAGGTGTTTGGCAAATCTTTTTTCAACATCTTCACGTATCTTTTCCAAAACTAAAACTGACGTTTCTTTAAACAATCATTTCTAGCGCGTTATTGCCATCGCCATGCCCATGCCGCCACCAATACACATAGAGATCAGACCGGTTGACAGTCCCTCGCGTTGCATATGATGGATGGCGGTCACCATCTGGCGGGCGCCGGTGCATCCGATCGGATGCCCCATGGAGATGCCGCTGCCCAGGGGATTGGGGAAATCAATTTCAAGCCCCAATTCATGGATACAGGAGATTGCCTGGGAGGCAAATGCCTCATTTAATTCAATATGATCAAAATCACCAATTTGCATGCCTTCGTTTTTCAACACCTTACGAACTGCCGGAACTGGCCCTAAACCCATATAAGCCGGATCAAGGCCGCCGGATGCAAATGATTTGATTGTGGCCATCGGTTCGATTCCCAACTCCCGGGCTTTGTCGGCACTCATCAGCAGAACTGCCGCGGCGCCGTCATTAATACCGGATGCATTACCCGCGGTGACGGTACCATCTTTTTTAAAAGCGGGTCGAAGTTTAGCCATTTTTTCCATATCAGTGTCCATAGGACGTTCGTCCGTGTCAACGGTGACGTCCCCTTTACGTGATTTAACAATCACCGGTTCGATTTCCTGAGCAAAAAGACCATCGGTGATTCCCCGACGCGCCCGGTTATGGCTCAATACACTGAGTTCATCCTGCTCCTGACGGGTAATGTCATACATGGCGGCAATATTTTCGGCAGTAACACCCATGTGATAGCCATAAAAAATTTCATACAGGCCATCAAAAACCATCAGGTCATGAACATCCCCTACACCGGTAAGCGCCATGCGATACCCCCACCGTGCATTGGGGAGCGAAAAGGGAACCTGACTCATATTTTCCTGACCGCCGGCAATGATGACATCCGCTTGGCCAGACATAATCGCCATGGCGCCATAGGAAATTGATTTAAGCCCCGATCCACATACTTTGTTGAGCGTAAATGCCGGCGTTTCTTTCGGTAGACCAGCCTTTATCATGGACTGACGAACCGTATTCTGTCCCTGGCCGGCAGTCAGTACGTTGCCCATCACAACTTCATCAACAGTCACTGTCGGCAAGCTATTATCCCAATCCATATTTTGTTTTTCAATATCAATTAATCCCTGGGCCTTTAAGCGATCCGGTGAACAGGTTTTCATTAAATCACTGGAAACCGGTCTTAAACCGGCGCGTTTTAATACGGCTTTCATCACGATAGAACCCAGCTCAACAACGGACACGGTCTTCAGCGCACCGCCGAATGTTCCAACCGGCGTTCTTGCGCCGGCTACGATAACAACTTCTTGCATGTTTGAACTCTCCTTTATTTTAATTCAAATTAACAGATAAAAAATTGTCCCTACGGGACTTGCTTTATTGGTA
>JAOZRC010000773.1 GCA_029940345.1 Desulfobacterales bacterium | reverse complement strand
GAGCAGTACGTCTTCAGGATGAAAAAAGGTATTACGAGTGCTTTTTATCACCTATGATCAGTTCTGTTTTCAGGTTTTTGAAGTCAATCTGAACCGTAATTCGCTTTCCAAATTGCCTTTGATGCCTTATCCGGGCATCTGATACCAATTCCCTCTTTAACTGATCCCCATATACAAAGTTTTAAATTTCTCCGGGCTTCTTGAACAATGGATTGAATCTGACCTGCCTGAGTACTGTCAGGCTTTTGACGGCTTTGGGGATCGGCAGGTCAGTTCAATCCTTATGGGTTAGCCAAACTCAGTGACCTTATTTGACTTTTTACTCTGGGCTGGAGATTTTTCATAAGTGAGTTTCTCGCGAATAAGCTGCCCATCACGCCAGTATACTATTTCATTCCCGACAGCTCTATGATGGAGCAGAGCTGACCCTATTGCCTTTTTTGCTGTTTCCGCTATTCCTGCCTCTATAAAGCTGAATCCTTTCTGATTTTCCATTTTAAATACTCCGAATACTATCCCAAATTCTTGGATGATGAATAGTGATATTGAGACATTTATTTCCTTCAGCAATGATAACAGGGCTTTCTTTGTCTGAATTATCAAGAATAGCCCAGTTATCGGCAATTGGCTGGTACAAAGTAAAAAAATTCAGCAATGAGTTTTGATACCTTCTTTTGATTGTATCCTCTGGCACAGAGTGACCTCCGAGACGGACTCTCTCGGCGACTCTTTCTATGGCTAACTCCGCACTATGCAACCAAAAATAAATAAGGGTAAATTGATATCCCTGCTGTTTTATGCTTTTAATCCAAGGCGAAAATGTACGACTCGCCAAAGTGGTTTCAAAAGCAAAATCATCTCTCTTTATAGCTAGGCTTTTAATTCTTTTTAGCATCAGTCTGCCAGCTTCAATTGCAACAGCTTCAGGTTGGAAAGCAGACAAACCAGCCGCAATAGTATCAGCGTTTACGAACTCCGAAATTTTAAAATGATTTTTGAGTACAGCAGGCCCGCATGTTGATTTTCCAGCACCATTGGGCCCTGCGATTATTGCTATATGTTGAAGTTGCTTTTCCATACAGCTTTATAACTGATTTTCACCGAATAGGGAAGTTTCCATTTTTTTTTAAAGGGCTAATGATTGAGTTAAGCGGCACAAGGGCGACACACACTCGGTAGCTACTACAGCCGCCGCGCCCTTGTGTCCGCTTGAACGATGTGTTCAAGTAAGCCGCTATCGCGGCAGAGCAGGTAATCACCTGCCAGTCATTTTCCACCCTGTCAATTCATACAAACCGCTACCATATCCTATGTATTAATGTCATAACACATCCCACTTATCAACCCTTAAGAAAGGAGATGTGTTATGGCTAAAGTATTGCACACCAAATGGTATGTGGAAACAGTCAAAGCACTTCAGATTAATGGAAAAAGCGAACGCACGCAGCATTGTTATGCCCGGGCCGTGCGGATGCTGATCGAGCATGTCGGCAAGGAACCGGACAAGATTACCGAAGAGGAACTCCGCGATTATCACCTTTACCGCCGAAACGACTGCAAATGGGCGCCGAATACCATGAAAATATGTTACTGCGGCATCCGTTTTTTCTTTGAGCACGTCATTCGCCGTGAGTGGCATCTTTTTAACATCCTCAAATCTGAGAAGGAGAGACGCCTTCCATGCCCCCTCAGCCGCACAGAGGTGTATGGCATCTTTGAGCGTATCCGCACATTCCACAATTATACCTATCTTACGACTGTTTATGCCTGCGGTTTGCGACTCTGGGAAGGGTTGCATCTTCAAGTCGCTGACATTGATAAACACCGAATGATCATTCATGTCCATCGCGGCAAGGGAGCCCTTGACCGCCATGTTCCCCTGCCTGATGAAACCCTGCAGCCACTTCGACGCTACTGGCTGACTCACAGGCATAAAAAACTCATTTTTCCTGCTTTGGGACGCAGCGGAAAATTACGAACCACCTCAAAAAAGCCAATGGCCATTAGCAGCGTCCAAGGCGCATTACGCCAAGCGTGCGCCGCCTCCGGGATTACTAAACGCCGGGTGACAATACATACTTTGCGCCATTCATACGCAACACATCTGCTCGAAGCCGGGGTGTGCATCCGCGTGATTCAGAAGTATCTCGGCCATGCTCAACTGGAAACTGCCATGATTTACCTTCATCTGACCTGAAAAGGGCAGGAGGATGCTTTTGCAATCATCGACTGCATGATGAAAGGTTTCGATCATGAGTAATATTCAGGATATCTTTGTTAAATTCGCGCCGGCATACCTGGAAAAGTTCGGTAGCTGCATGCCTGAAAATCACAAAAAGGTGATTAATGACATCATCGCCTGCCGGACAGAAGCCTGCGGCATGACGGTTTATGAATGCACCGAATGCGGTGCCAAACATTATTTTTACCGTTCCTGTGGAAATCGGCATTGCCCTGTCTGTCAACACCTGAAAGCGCTTGAATGGACAAAGCGTCAGTTAGAACGCGTACTGCCCGGACATCATCACATGGTCACGTTTACCGTACCTGAACAGATACGGCCTTTCATCCGCAGCAATCAGATTGATGGCTACGGTGGTATCTTCAAAGCGTCTTCGGACACCTTGAAAAAACTGTCCAAGGATGAAAAACACATCGGTGGCGACCAGCCCGGGTTCTTCGGCGTATTGCATACATGGGGACGCACAATGCAATATCATCCCCACATTCACTATGTCGTCCCGGGCGGTGCTTTGTCATCCGACGACGGACTGTGGCATCCGTCACGTATTGATTTCTATCTGCCAGTCAAAGCGTTGTCCAAGGTCTATAAAGCCTGGTTCAAAGACATCATGATCAGGAATGGAC
>JAOZRC010000772.1 GCA_029940345.1 Desulfobacterales bacterium | reverse complement strand
ATTTGCTGGATTGTAACGCATTCTTTTAGACTGCGTCATCACTCCGCGACTCCTACCTGGCGTAATCTGAGAGAATGCGGTACATCGCAACCGAAATTCAAAATGGCCGAAACGATGATCAAGCCCCTCAATTTTGATTAAATTGTAATTTAAGGAGTTCTGAATCATGAACATAAACACATTCGACACACCCAAGGGAAACATCCAAATTGTCGATGACAAGCCCGAAAATCTCCATCTCCTGTCCTCCATACTAAAAAACCAGGGTTACGAGACGCGCATGGCAATCAACGGAGAACTCGCATTGAAATCAATCCGGTCGCATCCGCCAGACCTGATTTTGCTGGACATTATGATGCCTGGCTTGTCCGGCTATGAAGTTTGCAAACAGCTAAAAGCGGATGCGTTCACTTGCGACATACCGATTATTTTTATCAGTGCGCTGTTTGAAACAACGGATAAACTCAAAGCTTTTTCCATTGGCGGGGTAGATTATATTACCAAACCGTTTCAAGAGGATGAGGTGCTGGCCCGCGTTCAAACCCATCTGAGCTTGCGAAAGATGCAAACGCATCTCAATGCCCAAAATATCCTGCTGCAACAAGAAATTATCGAGCGCAAACAAGCCGAGGAAGAACGCCTTCATTTGCAGCAGCGGCTTCAAAAGGTGCAGAAGATCGAAAGTCTGGGCCGCATGGCTGGTGCTGTGGCGCATCATTTTAATAACCTGATCTTTATCATTTCCGGAAACCTGGAGCTTATAAGGGAAAAATTGCTGCCACAAAGCGAAGAGAGCAAATTCCTGGACGCTGCGGAAGGGGCAACCCGCAGGGCCACTGAACTGGGCCGGTTGATGTTGACCTACGTGGGCAGTAACATGGATGAGAGTTTACCGCATGATTTTACCGACGCAGTGGCATTGGCTGTTCCCCTGATCGAGGATGCGATACCCGACAACATCCGCCTGTACAGTGAACTTACAGCCCACTTGCCTGTTGCCAAGATCAACCCGCACGACGTTTGCCTAATTGTAAAAAATCTTGTCGAAAACGCCTGGGAGGCTCTGGACAACCACGCCGGAACCGTACGGATCGCGACCGGGAAAACTTCATGCGGCCAGGCTTACCTTGACCGCGCCGCATGGTCCGAAAATTGCAAGCCGGGAGAACATGTGTACCTCGAAGTGGCTGACGACGGGTGCGGCATGAAGGCCGAGATGATAGAACGAATATTCGACCCGTTTTTTACTACAAAATTCACAGGACGCGGGATGGGATTAGCTTCAGTGGTGGGAATCGTTCGGGCCAAACGGGGTGCGGTCACGGTTTCCTCCGAGTTGGGTGCCGGCTCTGTTGTACGCGTCCTGTTTCCGGCCGTGGGCGCACCGATGATCCCAGCCAAGCCGGCCCCGAAGGCTGTCGACTCGGAAATTCCGGTTCGAGGCTCTGTTTTACTGGCCGAAGACGATGAAGCGGTTCGAAAATTTTGCCAAAATATGTTGAAACGGATCGGTTTCAAAGTGCTGACGGTCGCGGATGGGGCCGAAGCCGTGGATGTTTTCCGCGAGAAGAACAAAGATATCGCGTGTGTTTTATGCGATCTGTCCATGCCCCGAATGGATGGCTGGGAGACGCTTCGCGCCATCCGCGAAATCCGTCCTGACACACCTGTTATCCTCGCCAGCGGCTATGATGAAGTGACGGCAATGCGCGGCGATCATACCGTTCTTCCACAGGTGTTTTTGCACAAGCCTTACCATAAGGAGGACTTGAAGGAGGCACTCAGGATTGCGCTGGGGAACTAATCTAACCGCTTTGCGCATTTCTGAAATGGGCTGTTCCCATAACCCAACACCATTAACTGACCACGAATCACACGAATAAAAAGCATTGCTATAGGATAACCGTTCATACCCCTCCAAATCTGGTTCCACGCCGGAGCGTGGGAATCAGAGGGGGATGTGAATGGTTACGATATAGGTGGTTATTGCTTTACAGGATGCACTGTTTCGATATCATGCATGAATTGTTCGAGAAAGGCGATAAAGAAGAATAAGGCAAGGAGATAATAATGAGCGCTAAATGCAAAAAAATCCCGTACGGTATATCAAGTTACAAGACGATCCGGCAAAAAAACTGTTATTATGTGGATAAAACCGCCTACATTCCGAAACTTGAAAATGCGGGTGAATTTCTGTTTCTGATTCGCCCCAGGCGATTTGGAAAATCCTCGCTTCTAACCGTTCTGGAGAGTTATTACGATATCGCCAGGAAGAATGAATATGATTTGTTTTTCAACGAGACGTACATCGGTGATCATCCTACGCCTGAAAAAAATTCGCATTTAATTCTCAAATTCAATTTTTCACAGGTCAGCCCTGATCCCGAAAAAGTCGAGGTGTCGTTCCAGGAACATGCGGACGACTGTTTTTTCTTTTTTGGAAAAAAATACCATGAGTTTCTGGATGATGAATACTTTGAAATCATGGCCGAAAAAATAAGTGCTCACGGAAAATTGGCATTCCTTTTAAACTATATCGGCTCAAAAGGTCTGAAAATATATGTCCTGATTGATGAGTATGACAATTTTACCAATACGATTCTCACAACCGCGGGTCAGCAAAAGTACCACGAATTAACCCACGGAGCAGGGTTCTTCCGTTTCTTTTTCAATATACTGAAAGGCGCGACTGACCAGGTGGATTCAGGGATCAGCCGGATGTTTATCACCGGGGTCTCGCCGGTGACAATGGATGATGTGACCAGCGGGTTCAATATCGGCCGCAATATCAGCCTGAACCCGTTGTTTAATGAATTGCTGGGTTTTACTGAACAGAATGTTATTGAAATACTGGATTATTACCGGGATAACGGAATGATCGCACCC
>JAOZRC010000771.1 GCA_029940345.1 Desulfobacterales bacterium | reverse complement strand
ACGCACCCTACAATCTCTGCACACACCTTACATCACGGCTAAAATGGGTAGTTTATTTTTTTAGAATTCCCTAATGTGATTGCGCATATCCTGTTATGCTGTGTCTGATATGCCGTCCCGATGGGACTCTTAATGAATTGCACAGCTTGAAATATTTTTACATTTGAAGATGGCTTGGTGCCATTTTCATAGAAAAATAAAACGTTAATTGAGATAGAGCAAATTGGATCCGCAATTAAATTCGTTTTGCGAAATTATTATGTGCGTGGCTATATTTTTATCAGAAGTTGAAAATGCGAAAAAAGGATGGTGGCTTGATTTGTTCTTCACAATCTTTGCAATTAAATTTTGGGAATAATTTTCGGAGGTGATCAAGTCTTAATTTGTAGAAAACAAAAATGCCACTTTTTAAAAAATTTTATAACTTTATGCCTGATTCAATTAATAGTGTCAAGAATATTTCCGCAAAATAACGAAATTAATGTATGCATTCCCGATTCAGATAAATTGCCCTATTTCCATTTTTCCAACTGTTTGAAATTCCAAAACTGCTATTAAAAACAACAGTTGCAAAACTCACTGGAAAACGATATAATATAAGATTAGTTAACCTGCCTAAAACCGTATCGAATATGCATTCATCTGAAAAAAAAATAGAATTATTAGCACCGGCCGGCAATTTTGAAAAGCTTGAAATCGCCATTCATTACGGTGCGGACGCTGTTTATCTCGCGGGTAAAGATTTCAGCCTGCGTAATTTCGCAGGCAATTTTACGCCTGAAGAGATGGACCGGGCGGTTACGCTGGCGCACCGAAACAATGTTAAAATCTATGTGGCCTGCAATATCTACGCACGCACTTTCGAACAGGAAACGCTCACTTCCTATTTGAATCAGATCGGTGATATTAAACCGGATGGTGTTATTGTTGCCGATCCGGGTGTTTTCACCGAAGTACGACGCTTAGTGCCTCAGATACCCATCCATCTCAGCACCCAGGCCAATACCACCAATTACCGGAGCGTGCTTTTCTGGGAAACCCTGGGGGTGAAACGAATTAATTTGGCCCGGGAACTGTCACTGGCCGAGATAAAGAATATCAACCGACAATGCCAGGCCGAAACCGAGGTGTTTATCCACGGCGCGATGTGTATGGCCTATTCGGGGCGCTGTTTATTAAGCGGCTTTATGGCCAACCGATCCGCAAACCGCGGTTTATGCGCCCATCCGTGCCGTTGGAAATATGCCCTGGTGGAAGAGCAGCGACCCGGAGAATACCTTCCGTTTGCCGAAGACAACCGCGGCGCTTACATCTTTAATGCCAAAGACCTGATGATGATCGAACATATCCCGGCTTTGATTGATTCCGGTGTTTCAGCGCTTAAAATCGAAGGCCGCATGAAGGGCGTCAATTACCTCGGAGTTGTTGTCAAAACCTATCGTGAAGCCATTGACGCCTATTATCGCAATCCCGCGGCTTACACTGTGGCTGACCATTGGAAACGGGAATTAATCGCCGTTGGGCGCCGCGGCTATTGCACCGGCTTCTATTTCGGTGATCCACGCGAAATTATCCCTGATTATGCCAATGAAAATCAGGCTGGGCAACAATTATTCCTGGGTAAAGTGCTTGAAACCCATGCTTCGGGTAAAGTGGAAACCGAGGTGCGCAATAAAATGTTTAAAGATGAGTGCGTTGATATTCTGACACGCCAGGGACCTGCTAAATCGGACACCCTTCTTGAAATTGAAACCTTAGAAGGCGAACCGCTCGAATTTGCGCAACCGAATATGAAAGTAAGGATCAGGTTGAATAACACGTATGCCCGTAATGACCTGATCCGACGCTAGGAAAGATACAGGAAATAATCCACTCATCTTAAAGGATTAAAATGGACTACCAATATAAGCTGGGGTGCCACTACATCTCGTTACGAAGGCTCGGCCTCGTAACGGGCAGCTTCTTTTTAAGCATTCTTCTTGTGATACTATTGGCAGATACGCCGATAGCCTTATCCGAAGAGGGAAAGTTTACTAAGTACGATACACCCAGAGAGTCACGACTGCCTTCAACACTTTCATCAGGAGAAAGAAACTGGCTGAAACGTCATAAAGTGATCAGAGTCGCCGGCCCGAAAGCATTTCCTCCTTTTCACTATTATGAGAAAGGTGAAAGTGCCAAAGGCATCGCTGCTGATTACATTCGTTTTCTTGCGGATGTTATCGACATAGAGCTAAAACCGTTTAACAACCTGCCATGGCCACAAGTACTTGAAAAGACTAAAAATCGTGAGATTGACATTGTCGCCTGTGCGGCGAATAGCGCTGAACGCCGCAAGTATCTGAGCTTTACCCAACCTGTTTTATCTTTTCCATTGGTGATTATTACCCGCAAGGATGCGCCTTTTATCAGCGGGCTTAACGACCTTCACGGGAAAAAATTGGCCTGCATCCGGAAAGTAATGACCTATAATTGGCTAATGCGTGATAAAATCAAGATTATTCCGCAATTCGTTGACACCCCTCCAGATGCCTTGAAAAGTGTGGCAGAAGGGGATTCAGATGCGTACATCGGAAACCTGGCAGCCAGCAGCTATTTGATTGACAAATACGGCTTGTTTAATCTCAAAGTTGCCGCTCCCACTCCCTATGGGAATTATGATCTGTACATTGCGGTGCGTAGCGATTGGCCCGAATTGGTTTCCATACTGAATAAAACATTGCGTGCGATGACTCCGGAAGATCATACGGCCATACGCAACAAGTGGCTTTCCGTACGATACGAACATGGCATTCGTCTGACAGACATTATAAGGTGGGGTTTCCTGGCAGTTGCCTGTGTATTGCCTGTTTTGATCGTCACTCTTATCTGGAACAGACGCCTTAA
>JAOZRC010000770.1 GCA_029940345.1 Desulfobacterales bacterium | reverse complement strand
ATATAATAGCGCAATTCCGTTATGTTGCTACAAATATACCGTCCCGATGGGACCCTGATGACGGACTTGGAACTGATTGTGCTACAAACATGCCGCTCCCACGGAGCTTATGAGGGATATCACATCTTAATTGCACAGGTCGAAATAAATTAAAGACAGCATGAAAGGAAAAGGAAAGATGCGTAAGAAGGACTTGATTCTTCGGAATCCGTTGAGAATAATGAGAGCCGACAATGAAGACATCCTGCCCGAAGGCGGCTTCGGATGTGTATTGGCGCGCGCCGGTGTCGGAAAAACATCATTGATGGTTCAGTTCGCGCTAAACACCTTGCTACAAGGCAAAAATGTTCTTCACATCAGCTTGGATGACCCGGTGAACAAAGTGTGTTTGTGGTATGAAGAAATCTTTCGCAATATCACCGCCCAATATGAGGTTGCACCCATTGACGATTTATGGGATGATATTTTGACTCACCGCTTCATCATGACATTTAAAGTCGAAGGTTTCAGCGTTCCCAAACTTGAAGAACGCCTTACCGACCTGACCGAACAAGGCGTTTTTTTCCCGCAAATGCTCATTATTGACGGATTGCCTTTTGATAACAATGTGCGCGCATCCCTGACCGGTCTGAAAACGCTGGCTGAAAGCCACGACCTGCATATTTGGTTCACCGCTATCGCCCATCGCGATGATACGTCTACACCGGAAGGCGTGCCCACCGCTTTTGAATCTCTCAGCAATCTGTTTGATGTCCTGATCCGCCTTCAGACGCTTGGCAGTGAAGTCCGCGTCCAGGCCCTCAAAGGGGCGCATGACGCCGAAAGTCCGTCTTTGCTGTTAGACCCTTCAACCATGCTGATTAAAACGGATGATTGATCAGATTGGGTATGGTGGGTTGAAATGACGCAATGCATTATCATATTTCAATTTCAGTGCGCTGCCTGCGGCGCTTTTCTTTCCTGCCATAACCATCGTTCCGCTGAAAGCGAGGCCGGTTGCGGATGGCTTTCGGACTCACTTCGTCCGGCTTCGTTTCACTAATAACAACCGGTTTTTTCCTATTTCGAACGGTCGCTTGCGTATTTTCCGGAGCCAACGGCAACCGGATGTCCCGGTTAGTATCCTCCCCCATGCACCGTCAATTTCCATACGTCGCCGGGCGCTTCAGATGCTTTTCCCGGCATGCCGCCAGTTTGGGCCGTGCGGAAATAAGGCCGCTTGAAAATAGATGCAGTTGCCGGCATCCTTCATTAGTCAGTTTACACTTTGTCCCGTTAGAGACATAATATCTATAGAAAGATGCTTGCTAATACAACAAATCCCGTAGGGACGATATATAAAAAGTGTAAACTACGGCTACCAACATAAGGCGGGACACATTCAATTCAGTTGCTCGTTACGAGGCGGAGCCTCGTAACGAGCGGAAGTGTCCCGGCTTATGTCGGTAGCCTAAACTACTCTCCGGCTATTTTGAAGGATGCCATGTTATTAAAATGAAAATATAGAAAACTTCTAAAACTGCTCTGACTTTACCGCCAGGCTCTCCAATTATAAATCTTGCCTTGATGTGAAAAGGTGCCTGTAATTTGATTGCCATCCACTTTACCGACATACTCCTGTCCGGCTTTGGGACGGAAAAATCGAATCTCCCCGGTCGAATGTTTGAATGTGATGGGGGTGATGCGATCCCCGAAGATGGTTCCGTAATGCATCGCGGCGGCCTCATGGCTGAAACCGGGCGCAAAATGAAGCACACCTTTGAAATTGTTCGCATCCACTTGCCAATCGCCAGCCGGGAATTTTTGACTTTTGGCTTCCGCATTTAACGGTTGCCAGGTTAAAATGCTGAAAATAGCCAACACGGCTGCCAGAACTAAAAACAATTGCTTTTTCATGTCTTGGTCTCCTTTTTTTAAAGTGATTGGAAATATCATTGTATGCTATCGGCACTCATACTAAGAGCCTGTTTGAAAAGTCTTAAATCGGCTGCAAAAGCGTGAGAGCGGTTCTGATTTCCACAAATTTCATGGCAATAGGCCGGCTATTCCCTTAAAATTTGCGAAAATCAGGTAGTCCCTGCAAAATAGTGCGGGTCATTAAAATCAGTGGGTTACATCCTATTTTCCAAAACTGTGATCCTGTAAAATCAATAGGTTACACGAGATCATGGTTTCCTTTTATACCACCTGCCTGTTTTGTAGAAACTACCGATTATCTAGCATTCAAGCAAGATAGATATATGAATTTTTAGCATCCTTCATACATCAGTTTACACTTCGTCAAAAGGACAATTTACAAAAATTTCCTACGTTATCAACATGAACCCGCAATCGTAGGACTAATTTGAAATTTGTCTGCGTATGTCAGAAAGGCAATCGGAAAAAGTGTAAACTGCTTTTGGGCCAATATGAAGGATGCTTCAATATTTGATTCGACGTTCAACGTTCTCAAAGGTCTTTATCGGTCAACGGATCCCAGTAAGGTACAAATTTATTGTCTTTAACGACCCATAAGATGGGGGCTAACATACGGTCGCCTTTGCCATCAAATTTAATTTCACCTGAGACCCCCTGCCAGGTATTCTCACGAATCGTTTTTTGCAAAGCATCGCCTTGGGCAGTACCGCATTTTTTGATTGCCGCCAGTGCAACCATCCCGGCATCGTAAGCATAGAAAGCGTAAGTTCCGATGCTATCCGTTTTCCATCTCTTTTTATAGAATTCTTCAAATGCCTTGCGTTCAGCAATATCCGGAGTTTTGACAAAAGTCAGAAAAACACCTTCGGCAGCTTTGCCGCCTGCTTCCAGAAATTTAGGATGATAGACCGCATCCTCGCTGATATAAGCTGATTTCATCTCAAGTTTACGCGCCTGCCGAATCATTATAGAAGCTT
>JAOZRC010000769.1 GCA_029940345.1 Desulfobacterales bacterium | reverse complement strand
GGCTTCCGGCTGGAGACGTTCGATCTCATAAACACTGAATATCATTTCGTCTAACTGAAGCGTGTCGATTTTCGCCACCGGATAGTTTTTTTCCTTCAGCAGATTCACCAGAAATGTCGGTGTGCCGGACTCGAACCAATAATTCTTCAATTGATTGTCATCAAACGCACAAAGTATGGAAAAAGGATTATACACTTTCAGGTCTTTGTCAGAAAAACGGTATCCATTATAATAACGCCTCAGTTTTTCTGTCATTTCAGCCTCTGAAATCCCTTGTTTCAGAGCAAATCGGGCAATATACGGACGAAAATTGCTTTCCATTTCATCATGATTGTATCCAAGCGCATCCGCATATTTTTCATTCATAGTGATGTCTTTCAGGTTATTGAGTTCCGAAAAAATGGAAACCCGGCTGAATTTGGATACGCCGGTAAAAAAGACAAACCGCAAACAGTCGGCAACCTGAGCGCCTTTTAACACGCCAAAAAAGGATTTCATGACGTCCCGGTTGCGCATGGCAATTCCAAGCGCTTCTTGTCCCATGCCCAGATGGTCGATAATCGGTTTGTCATACTCATCCACCAGTACGACGACATTTACTCCAGACTTTTTTTTCAGACCGGTGACCAATTCCTGTAATTGCGTTTCGATAAAATCCGTCTGAAAAGTGATTCCGTAATCCAAAGCGGTTTGTTTCAAATTCAAGGATATGCCTTGACGCAACGCCTCAGCGTTGAAACGGGGGATTAAATTGAAATCAATTACAATGACCGGATATTCTTTCCATTCCCATTGCCCGTCTTCAACAATCCATAATCCGTCAAACAGTTCCTTTTTTCCCTGGAACAAGCATCGAAGTGTGGCAATGGTCAGGGATTTGCCGAATCTACGCGGGCGGGACATAAAATAGTATTTGCCTTCATCTGCCATCCGGAAAAGATAACGGGTTTTATCCACATAAACACACCCATCATCACGGATGCTTTCAAACGATGAGTCTCCGACGGGTAGTTTTTGAAGTTTTTTCATAACAGGCTCCTTTGAACGCGAAAATACAATGTCGTTCTTTTTAAAGCGGAAAGTTGTTCCGCTTAGTCCAAATAGATTGCGACCTATGGCGTGCCTTAAGTCATGGGTTATCAGGTTCAGGTCATGGAAACTTATACCGAAACTTCAGTTGTGCAGGAAAAAGTAGTAAAAATTTATCTCAACGCAGTCTCGAAATTGTGCCATACTATCATAAAAACCTATAAAAATGAAGGGGCTTATGATCGAAAAGCGTATTGAGAGAGTAGACAACATCCCACTGATATTGCATTGGTTGCTGAAAATGAGAATTAATGAAATTGTTGATTCTGTATTCAGCCCACACGGAAACTGGCAAGGTTTGAGCTATGGGAAGTTAGCGGTAATTTTCCTGACTTACATCGTGCATAGCCTCAATCATCACTTAAGTGGGGTGGAGTCTTGGGTTAGTATAGATAATTTATTTTAAAACATTCTTTTGATACTCTTGACATGAACAAGTTTTCATAATAAAATTCATTATCATTCATTTGGCGTTTGACAGTTTGTAATTCCGCCGTAAGGCGGGAATAAGTGCTGCCTTACGGCGGAACTACAAACCGGGGATAAAAAGTGTCAACTACTTTCGGTGTGATATGATTTAATCGTAACATATAATGATTTTTATTAAGTGATGTTTTTATTTTTTTATTTTTTCTATTAACAAAGGAGGTTGAGCAGTCATGAACAAAAAGTCTTTAAGTTTGATTGTAGCGGTGGTCGGTGGTTTATTAATTTTCACGGCGATGGGCCTGTACGCAGGTACTGAAGTGAAGGATATCGTCACGATGGATAACAAAGCGTATGCCAAACATAAAAAAGGCATCGTGGCGTTTACCCATGAAAAACATCAGGCGGAGTATGCCAAGAAGCATCCCGATCTTTTCAAAAGAGGATGTGGCGAATGTCACCATGATAAAGATAATAAGCCGCTAACCGAATTGAAAGCGGGTGACACAGTTCAAAACTGTATTGAGTGCCACAAAAAAGCCGGCGAGATATCTAAGGAAGAAAAGAAAAAAATGAAAGAAGCAAAGGTTTCCAAGGATGAAAAGAAATCCAAGAAATTGGAATATCACGCGGAAGCGTTGCACTACAACTGCCGGGGTTGCCATAAAGCGTATAATAAGAAGATCAAAAAAATGGATCCCAAGCCCGAAAAAGCACCGACAACCTGTAAGAAGTGTCACCCTAAAAAAGGTTAATTGCCAGCTTGTCGGATGTAACTATCAGATGCCGATCATGCTGTTGAGCTCGGTAAAAGAAATAGAGGGCGCACCTTTGGGTGTGATTACGCAATAAACGTATCCTATTCAAAATTTATGGCTAAATGCGGCTCCGGAGTGCGAAAGTTAAGCGAAGCGGTCTTTCGCAAAGTTGATTTGCGAAAGATCGTACCGCTCCGCCCACTTAACTTTCGCACTCCATATTTACCATTGAATTAGAATAAAATACCAATAAACAAATGTTATTTAGGTGCGTTAGCGCGGTTGCCTAACGCACCTTATTTTTTGATGATAGAGTTGTATTCCGAAATATACATTAAAAATGATGCGTCATATTTCCACCTAACGGATTGATCGGTTCGCACTTTTTACGTTTAGCAAGCACCCTAATGGTGGAAATTTAATAAGTAAAACGGCGTATTGACGCCAAAGCAAAAACGCCTGTTTTTCTTGACAGCAGGTTTTTAATTTATATTTGATTGAACCTTCCTCATTTTAGCAATCCTTTTCAGCCTTCAAATCAGATTTTGAGCGCCTTTCTCAATGATAGTGCTAAACTTACCTCTGAATATGCCACTCACCGCATTCCGAAGCGCCCATGCAC
>JAOZRC010000768.1 GCA_029940345.1 Desulfobacterales bacterium | reverse complement strand
TTAGTGTCCCAGCTTATGTTGGTAGTCTAATTTTCAATGTATCAAAGGCTCCTTCTAAGATAGATGCCCACAGACGCAATACGTTGTTTCAGATTTTCAGCACGGCGGTTGAGAAAATTACTCATATACAGTCCCGGAATTGCCACCAAAAGCCCGGTCTGAGTTGTGACCAGGGCTTCTGAAATGCCACCGGCCATGGCTCGGGCATTGCCGGTACCATAAATGGAAATAATATCAAATGTTGCAATCATACCGGTAACGGTTCCCAACAAACCCATCAAGGGAGCCAGGGCCGCTAACACGCCGATCACGGCCAGATAGCGGTCAAGTGACGCAACCAAGTGAATCACCGTTTCATCAAGGATGCGGCGGTCCGTCAGACTTTTACCACTGCGCCGCTGTAAAAAACCGACGACTAACAGGGCGACGGCGCCCCGATATTTGTGTTCATCCGGAAAGCGGCCGGCGTTGACATATTGTGCCGCTGTTTTACGGCTCATGTTTTTACGGTATAAGCGCCGGAAGAAAAAAACCCGGTTAATAATCAACACCCACATCAGTCCCGAAACGATCATTAAGGGAATCATCACGACCCCGCCGGTGGCAATAAAATCTTCCAAACGGTGGAAAAAATTTTGAAAAACTGGAATCATGCGGTCTCCCTGGACTTGAAGATGGTGTTCACCAGGGTCACGCTTTTTTCTTCCATCCGGGCGATCATAGTCTCAACCTGGCGGGATAGCAGGGTGTGGCAGAGCATAACGGGAATTGCTGCCGCGAGTCCGAGCATGGTGGTTACCAGCGCTTCGGAAATGCCTCCGGACATCATGCGCGGGTCCCCGGCGCCAAAATAAGTGATCACATGAAAGGTATTGATCATGCCGGTGACGGTTCCCAAAAGACCCAACAGCGGGGCGATGGCGGCCAGCATACCCAAGGTGGATAAAAAGCGCTCCAGTCGCGGGATCTCATTTAATATGGCTTCCTGGAGCACGTTTTCCAGGTCTTCACGGCTCATGCAGCGGCCCGTCAATCCGGCCAAAAGCACCCTGGGAAGCGGCTTGGTCCGTTTTTGCTCACACAACAGGATGCACGCATCCCATTCCTGTCGCGCGGCATGGATACAGACATTATATGCAAATCGCTCGGCATTGACATTTTTACGCACCAGGTAGAAAAACCGCTCCATGATGATCAACCCGGCCATTGCGGCGATACCCAAAATCGGCCAGACAATAGGCCCGCCCTTGGGAATCTGTTCCCAAAGGTTTAATCGATGGGTCTGTTGGCGTAGCGCCGCGCCTCTTGAAATATCAATTAAGGCGGCTTCCGCTTTGCCGGACATATAAGCGCGGATCTGTTTTGCATTGCGCCGGGAAGGCAATTTAGAGAGGGCCTGAAAACGCCGGCTTTCATCCGAATATAGCAAAAAGCCGGTTTCATCCGACAACCGGTACGCGCTCGAGAAATTTCCCAGCACCAGGATATCTCCGGAAGTTTCCTTGCCCGCACGATTGATAAAAGGGCCTTTTTGAATTCGAACTTCGCCGGACCACATGATTTCATCGAAATAGAGATTGGCCATTGCCCGGATATCGTTCATTTGCGGGAACTGCGTCTGCGCCATGAGCGGTTGCAGCAACTGTGTGCGATTTTTTAAAAAAGCGCCCTGTTGGCTTTGTTTCAAAAGGGTCTCAAGATCGTGGGCGTTAACCTGCACGAAGCCCACCAACTCACGCATATCGCCTTCCACTTTCTGTAAAGCGGTATGTAGGGTTTTTTCCCGGGATGCCAACTCGGTATGCTCGGTTTCCAAGCGCTGATTAGCAGTTTCCAAGCGTTGATTTTGTTTGTGCAGTTCTGCTATGGCGTGTTCAAGTTTCTTTTTATCGGCCAGAATTTTATGCCGCATCTCCTTGGCCTCTGCCTGGGCCTTCTCTTTCTCAAGAGTAGCCTTTTTAAGCGCGACGGCTTTTTTTTGGGCTGCTTCTATCTGGCCTACCCGCATGTCGGCGCCATGAACAACGCCACCGAAAAACAGTCCGATGGCCAGCACCCATACACTAACCTTTTTGATCCGTTTCATTTGGCAACGACCCTTCCGACAGGGAGATTCAACAAGTTCACCGGCCGCCGTTTGGCTGCCATCTCCATGGCGGTAATGATTTCACGATTGTATTTAGGTGCTAATTTTTTCCATTCACGGGACGCCGGATCAAAAATACCTGAAGTCTTGCCATCCGGCGTAAGGAAAAACAGCGAAATTCGCCCCAGTCGAAAAATGCTGACCATGGTGGCATCACCATCAACAGGTATTTTTTGGGGATACACTTCCACAGTTGTGCCGTATTCCGCCTCAACTGCAAGGGCTTCGAAGATTTTGCGGAATTTTTCACCGGCAGGGGCCAGGGGATCATCCAGGACACGCCGCAGGCTTGCGATTCGGCATTGGCGTTCATCGGCAAGAAACGGAGCATCCGTTTTAACCAGGTCGGCCAGGTGTGCATAAACCTGTTCGAGAAAGGGAAGCAGTTCTTCCGATATGCGCGCGATGCCAGCAATTTTTTGCTCAAGTTCGTTAACTGCGGCCTGTCGGGCTGCAACCTTTTTTTTTAATGCTTTATTTTCGGAAAACAGACGCGCATGTTCCAGTTCTGACTGTTCATACACAGCTTGCAGTTTGGCTTGCTCGTCAGCCCAGTTGTCCGCGGTTTCCTGGGTTTTTTGACGGATTTCAATGGCTTCATTGACCGGTTTTTTAACTTGGGCCGGGAAATCTTTTGCCGCTGCTTGGGAATATGCCAAAAAAAAGAATAAACATACAAGGAATTTTAGGTTAACGAAAAGGTTTTTCAATCGGTCTTCCTCCGCTACCGCTGCCATGCGATATTCATATTA
>JAOZRC010000119.1:9851-10998 GCA_029940345.1 Desulfobacterales bacterium | reverse complement strand
TCTGGACGCAGAGCGTCGGCGAAAACGTTCCAACGCCGGAGCGTTGGAACGAGAACAACAAGGTATTTAATTACCATAATCGCCCAGTTGACGAGGGCAAACCCAAGGAGGTATTAGAAAACATGAACGAACAAGCACAGCAGGAAAAAGAGCACTGGATTGTTTATCCCATTGGCAGTAAGCCCAAATGGCCCCTGGCGATTCTGCTTGGCATCCAGCAGTACCTGACCATGTTCGGCGCTACGGTGCTGATTCCTTTTATTGTGGGCGGTGCGATGAAACTGCCCCCGGAACAACTGGCGCTGATGATTTCAACCATCTTTTTCACGTCCGGCATCTGCACCCTGATCCAGCAATCCCCGCTGGGCAACCGGCTGCCGGTGGTTCAGGGCGGGACATTTTCTTTTCTCGGACCCACATTTGCCATTATCGGCATGGTGGCCGCCAAAAAACTCACCGGTGATACACCCCTCTGGACAATTCAGATTCGGGAAGTCGCCGGCGCGATCATGATCGCTTCGGTGGTGGAAATCGTCCTCGGTTACACCGGTGTTATGGGCAAGGTCAGAAAGATAATCAGCCCCATTGTTATCGGCCCGACCATCGCCATGATCGGTCTGGCACTTTTTGGCATCGGCGCGCCCTGGATGGCGTCCAACTGGATTATTTCCCTGATCACACTGACCGCCCTGATTGTTTATTCACAGGTGTTTTCCCTGAAGTCCAAAGTGTTTCTGCTTTTTCCGGTGCTATTGGCCATTATGACCGGATGGCTGGCGGCCTTATTCGGCACCGTTACCGGTCTGATTCCGGAAACCAACGCCGCTTTTTTAAAACCCGGACTGATCGGTGCGGCGCCCTGGATCAGTTTTCAGCCTATGATGCCATTTAAATGGGGCTTCCCGGACCTGGCCAGTACGACCTTATGGGCGGGTGTTTTCGGAATGTTAGCTGGTTATATGGCATCCATGATTGAGTCTATCGGTGATTATTATGCCTGCGCCCGTATCTCCGAAGCGCCTGTTCCTACGGGCAAGATGATCTCCAGGGGACTGGGGGCCGAAGGTCTGGGCTGCATGATCGCCGGTATTTTACAAACCTGTAACGGAACCACCACCTACTCTGAAAACATCGGCTCCATCGGCCT
>JAOZRC010000119.1:0-9751 GCA_029940345.1 Desulfobacterales bacterium | reverse complement strand
TACAAACCTGTAACGGAACCACCACCTACTCTGAAAACATCGGCTCCATCGGCCTTACCAAAGTAGCCAGCCGCCGGGTGATTATAGCCGGTGCTTTTGCGATGTTGATTATTCCCATTATCGGAAAATTCGGAGCCGCACTGGCCACCCTGCCTCAACCGGTAGTGGGAGCCATGTTTGTGGGACTTTTCGGCATGATCGCCTCGGTGGGGCTTTCCAATCTCCAGATTGTCAACCTCAACAATTCGCGCAACCTGTTCATTATCGGCCTCTCCTTTTTTGCCGGTTTAAGCGTTCCCTTTTGGTTTACACCCCATTACGATGTGGCCACCCAAAAGATCGTCAGCGGCGCCATTGCGTGGGGTTCCCAGGGTGATGTCCTGAATGTCATCGGCAACATTTTGCAGGCCGTTTTAAGCACCGGCATGGCCGTAACCGCCCTCGTGGGAATTGTTTTAGACAATCTGCTGCCCGGCGCCACCCGTGCTGAACGCGGCCTGGAAGTCTGGGAGAAAGACGCTTCCGATGAAGCCTGGGAAAAGGCCGAAGCGGAATGGGCGAGCATTAAGGAAGGTGAAATGCGAGCGGTCTGAGCATGTTCGTTTTAATTTTGAACCTACTGATATGATTTCGGTTTTTCCGGAATAGCGGAGTGCAAGCTTCAGCTTACGAGTGATATCTTGAAAAACCGAAAGAGGAGTACAAGCTTTAGCTTGTGTCATTGGATTCGCAAGCCGAAGCTTGTACGGGCATTATTCGCAATTATTGATTAAAACACCGATGTAGGTCGGGATAGCGCGAGCGTAACCTTACGATGGAGGCTAAATGAGGTAAAAAAATGAGTAGAGAAGAAAAAAACGATGAAGCTGTAAGGCAGGTTAAGTATTTTGCCTATTTCCTTATAATCTTTGCTGTTTTTTTAGTGATAGCAATTGTAATACCGAACTTTATAAAATATGACCTCAGGAGGAGGCCTCATTATAATAGTTGTTCGAACAGTAATGTTAAAAGCGCTTATACCGCAGCTCAAGCTTATTTCATTGATCACCCCAATGGAGCTATAAATATGGATGCTTTAAGAGCAAATGGGTTTCAACAGACCGAAGGATTCATAGTTACCGCAGTTGGGAATAAATCGAATCTTAAGATTACATCAACACATCCGGAAGGTGATAAAATTTTTTCAGTCAATCCAAGTGGTGAAATCGAATCGTCCTTCAAGAATGAATGAGGGATGAATAGGTTACCTATTTTAGGAAGAAGAGGAGTGCGACGAATTTTACCTTGTATCGTCATTGGATTCGCAATTGGAATACTATAGTCATCGGATTTTGGTTTGTTTTGGCATGATTTTTGCCCGCACTACCCATAGGGCTGTATCGGGTGGAACTGACTAAAAATTTACTATATTATCCCCAAAATTGTTGTTTTGTTAGAGGGGCAATTTTTGTGCCAGAACAAACCTAAATCCGACAACTATATGCTCTTTATTTAGGAACCAACACGCTTGACAAAATCGTTTATTTACATCATCTATGTCCTTATCCTATCCATCGGCTTGGTGGCGATGTATGCCCTGCTCAATGCCGGATCGCCGGATAGCTTGCTGCGCCTGATTATCCCCGATCCGCGCTACGACGTATATGTCGCCGCAGCTTCCTCGTTTAGTGTTTTTATCCTGGGATTTTTTATCTTCTTTTCCCGCGACCAGGAAGGCTTTCAACATCTTCTGAAAATGAATTCGGATAAAATTAATGAAATGCGCGCCCAAGGCAAAAGTGATGACCAAATTGCGGATTCCATGTTGTCGGCCATGGGAAGTGCGCGCGGCTACCGCCATAACATGACCCGTAAAAAATTGATTGTGTACTTGAACGATTTTAAATAGCTTCGGTGGAATGAACTTGAAATTCGCTCAAGGATAATTCGATGTCAAACGTTTTTGGCAATCAACACTGGCCGGTAATAGCGCTGGTATTTTTCGGATTTCTCGCCTATATTGCCTGGAATCGTTGGCAAGACCGGCGCCAGATCGAAAAGCGCTTCGGACTCGATAATGTTCTGGCAATGAGTTTCGGCGTTCATTATTACGGCAATGCGACTGATCCAGGCCCTCCCCGGCGCACCAGCGGCTTTTTCCTATTGCTTCCGGATTGTATTTATTTTTGCAGCCGAAGGGCCAAACTGGAACTTGAAATCCCCACCCAAAACATAGACCAGGTTTATCACGGCAGCACCCTCAAAGGCGTTGATCTGCACCAATCCGTTGTTAAAATAGATTTTGTTAACCCCCAACAACATAAAGACACCGCCGCCTTCAAAATGCCCTACCCGCCGCAATGGATTCAAATGATTGAAAATAAAATTAAAACCGGCGCTGAAAAGTAATCTGATTTTAGCGTACTGTCTTAACATACAAGCATCTAGCCTAATATGGTCAGACTGTATCATTTCAGGTCATCCTTAACAAGACGCTTTTGTATGCATCAAAATTCCTGCCTGCGTGTAAATTAGGCCATTCCGTGTTTACTGCGCAAAAATCAAATTGGCATGATAATTGCAACGTTATTGTGGATAGAATGACGACTTGATGTTTGCTTAGAGCCTGTTTGAAAAGTCTTAAATCGGCTGCAAAAGCGTGAGAGCGGTTCTGATTTCCGCAAATTTCATGGCAATAGGCCGGCTATTCCCTTAAAATTTGTGAAAATCAGCCCTCGCTCTCACACTTTTTCGCTTCGATCACGGCTTTCCAAACAGGCTCTTAGATCCTCACTTCCTTCCGAAAGCGTTTATCAATCATGAATTTTGGAATAAATATTAGAAATCACAACTTTTGGTTCATGCTGGTTGGTGATATATCAATTATTATCATGGCCTACTACTTCTCTTACTACCTGCGTTTTGACGGTGAGATCAATTTGAATCAACTGGACAATTTTAAAACAACCCTTATCGGGATTGTTCCGCTCAAACTGGCGGTCCTATATTTTTTCGGCTTATACAAAGGCATGTGGCGCTATACCGGCATTCACGATCTGATTGAACTGATCAATGCCAATGTTGTATCCAGCGGTTTCATTATGGCGGCCATTTTTATAACTCACCGTTTTATCGGTTTTTCGAGGGGCGTGCTTATCATTGATTTGATGCTATGTTTCCTGCTCTTAGGCGGCTATCGACTGATCGTGCGCTTGTTTCTCGGTTATCGAAGAACCTTCGGCCAAAACCTGTTTTCAATCTTCAGGAGCCAAGGCAATTATAAAAATATCCTCATCATCGGAGTCTGCGACATGGGGAGGAATCTGGCCCGTGAAATTAGCGAAAACCCGCAACTGAAATACCATGTGCAAGGATTTGCAGATGATGACCCTGCGTTTTTAAAGCAGGAAATTCACGGTATCCCGGTACTCGGATCCATCCAGGATATCGGACGAATTGTAAAACGGTTTCCTGTTGATGAAATAATTATTGCCGTTTCATCGGCTTCCGCTTCCGAAATTCGGCGCATCGTTGAAATATGTAAAAAAACAACGCTTTCTTTCCGAACAATACCGAATATCGGTGAACTGATAGAAGGACGTATCACCCTAAAAGATATTCGGGAAGTGTGCTATGAAGACCTGCTGGGAAGAAAGCCAATCAGTCTTGATTCTAAGCGTATCGGTAATTATCTGAACGCCAAAAATATATTGGTGACAGGCGGAGCCGGTTCGATCGGTTCGGAACTTTGCCGGCAAATTGCACGTTTTGAGCCGGCTAACCTGATCATTATGGATCAGAACGAATCCGCTTTAAATTCCACGGAACTCAACCTCAATGCCGCTTTTCCGAATTTAAAAATCACACCGTTCCTCGGTTCGATTGTCAGGCAACGCCGGATGCAACAAGGGTTTGACAGGTTCTGTCCGCAGGTTGTATTTCATGCTGCGGCGTATAAACATGTGCCTGTCATGGAGCATCATCCCTGGGAGGCGGTGTATAACAATGTGATCGGCACACGCAATATCCTTGAAGTCTGCTGCCGATGCGATGTTGAGCGCTTTGTCCTTGTTTCGACGGACAAAGCGGTGCGGCCCACCAATGTGATGGGCGTATCCAAGCGGGTGGCGGAGCAATTCACGATGGCTTACAATATGCAAAATGGCGCCAGATACATGGCTGTCAGATTTGGTAATGTTGTCGGCAGCGTCGGAAGTGTCGCCCCGTTGTTTCAAAAACAGATTGCCAAAGGCGGACCGGTGACAGTCACCCATCCTGAAATCACCCGCTATTTTATGACCATACCCGAAGCTTGCGGATTGATTCTTCAGGCCGGTTCTATCGGTCAAGGTGGTGAAATATTTGTTTTGAAAATGGGAACCCCGGTAAAGATTGCCGATATGGCGCGCGATATTATTATGCTGCATGGCTATCAGCCTGACAAAGAGATTGAGCTTAAATATACCGGACTTAGGCCGGGAGAAAAACTGTATGAAGAGTTAATAACTGAAGATGAGAATATTTGCAATACAATTCACGATGATATCATGGTATTAAATTCTAATCATCATAAACCCCTGGACGAAATGAATCGCTATTTGAGCAAATTGGTGGAACTCTCTTTAGCCGGTGATATGATGGGCATTAAAATGCATTTTGAAAAAATGGTGCCGGAGTATTCTCCCTGGTTTGAAAATGCGAAAACCGAATCTTGTTAGTCACTCGTTCACGAGAAATGGCGCCTATATGGAACATCATGGGAATTGACAGTAAATTTTCTGATAAAATCGCCCTGGGGTTAAGCTGTTTTATCCTGGTTACAATACCGGTCATCTTTGCTGCGGTCCAACCCCACATCCTATTTTTTTACATGGGATGCATTTTCATACTATTTTTAATCCGCTTATGGTCTGATCATCATCGCGCTCATCTATTGACAGCACTTCCGGTTTGTATTCCGTGTATCACTTTTCTGGTTATCACATTGATACAATGTTTACCGTTGCCGCTTGCTATTCTCAAGTATTGCAGCCCTGTGCGCCATCATCATCTGGTCTCATCCGGTGCATTGCTTGGCATAAAGGACAGTTGGCATTCGATTAGCTATAACCCTTATGAATCGCTGGTATGGTGGGCGTTTATTTTAAGTCTTTTTTTATTTTTTTTGATTCTGCGGGAATACTGCGCATCGCCAAAAAAGTTGACACTACTCGTCAAACTCATGCTGGCTGTCGGTGTCATTGAATCATTGTGCGGGCTGATCCAGGTATTGGAACCATCGGTCGGTGTACTCGGGTCAGATCGATATAATCACGGTCTGGCGCGCGGGACTTTTATCAATCGCAATCATTTTGCCGGCTATATTGGGATGCTCTGGCCCCTCGGATTGGGTTATATCCTGGGACGAAAAATTTTCTGTCAAAACAATCTGTCAGAACATCAGGCCGAACAAACGCTAAAAACTATTTTCGTTTCGACGCGATTTAACCAACTCATCATTTTCATTTTTCCATTGACCATGATGTTGCTCACACTGATTTTTTCCAAATCACGTACAGGTATTGTCAGCATGGCGGTGGGCGTTTTCACTTTCCTGGGGCTTATATATTCTCCGAAAAGAAAACTGTCTTTGGTTTTCAGGCTTATTGGCGGTGGGACGGTTGCACTAGTGATTTTTTACTGCTCAAGAATGGGCCTATGGCCGATTGTAGAACGCTTTTTAAAACTGGCCGATGACACCAGCCGCATCTCAATGTGGAAGGATGGTCTGGCCTTATTAAAAGACCATCCGTTTGGTGTCGGGCTTAACAATTTTAAACAGGTGTTTCCGATTTATCGCGTCTTATCCGATTCTTTTGCCGGTCGAGCCATTCATCAGCACAACGATTATCTACAATTGCTAATTGAATCCGGATGGCCCGGCTTTGTCATGTTAGGAGGGGGATTTTTGACTTTTTTAGGCCGAAGTTTTTATAAACTGCGCACTTTTAAAGGAAGGGAGCATAATTTTCAGACGTTGCTGGCCATTGGTGCTATAAGCGGTCTGGTTTCAATGGCTTTTCACAGTTTTTCAGATTTTAATCTCCAAATTCCGGCTAACGCACTTTATTTTATAACACTTTTGGCAATTGTTCACGGCTGTTTATGGCAAAATCAAAACAAATATCAAAGGAGGAAAAATTATGTCAGTCATCAGAAACACACAAAACCTGAAAAGTCTCATTGTCATCTTAATGCTCGTATTGCCAACCGCCGCCTATGGCGCGAATACTCACATCGGACGTATATATCCTGAAGATAAAGTGGACATTTATAAAAACGGTGAGAAAGTTAGTGAATTTAGCTCCGAAGCGCCTTTACCCAATGGACTGCTTGTATCCTGCCGGAGGAAATGCACGGTAAAAACAGATTGGCTCACGCTAGTGGTGAATGAAGGCAGCCAATTCTCAATCACTACGGATGATTTCAGGCGTGAGTTATATATTAAAGACGGATCGTTGAAATATATATTATCCGCTCCCCAATCATATGACATCTTACGAACTCCTTGCATACAGGCGCCTTTCGTCTCTGTTCCGGGAAACGATAATTTAAAAGGTGAAATTACAGTCTCATCGGTGTCAACTGCAATCAGCTTGCTGACAGGAGAAATGTTGGTGCTTTCAAGACCGGATGGAGAAGTTAAAATCAAACCGGGGAAAAAAGCGACTTTTTCATGCTCAGGACCGATTGTAACTTTAGCCATTACCGATGCCATACCAGCGGAAGCGGTTGTTGCCGGAAGTTCAATGAATCCCGCTGGCGCCGCCGGGGTGGCAGGCGCGATGGTTGCTATTCCGGCGACGGCTGCTATTTTAAGCAAAGATGATGATGATCAAATTATGAGTCCTTTTCAACCTTGATTTGATAATCAGCCAAACCTATCATTTTAGATGGGTGATTTCTCTTTGACAGAACTATAGACTCCCACATATTAAATTTCACCGCGTTATCAGGCGTCGGCGTATTACAATACAGCCTCCTTCCTCTATCCTTGTGAAATTTAATATGTGAAAGTCGATATCAACCCCCAAAAGGTAACCATGTCTATAAAAAACAATACGGATTATCCTTCTCCTGCCACCGAATTGGAACCGGTTTCATCTTCAAAACATTTGCCATCGACTGAATATTACGAGGAACGGGCCGAGTGGGATGAGGAAACACTTAACCTGCGAGACTATCTTGACGTTATCATCCGTCGCCGATGGCTGATCAGCGGCATTATTTTTTTCAGTTTTATCACCACACTGATATTTACGCTGACATCTACTAAACTGTTCAAAGCGTCCGCAACCATCGAAGTGACGCCTCAAACACCGAAGGTGACCAAATTTGATGAAGTCATCGCATCTGAGATACAACAACGTGATTTCCTGGAAACCCAGGTGGCGCTATTACGCAGCAAAACACTCATTCTAAGGACCATAAATAAAATGGGTTTCCCCGACGATCCGTTTGTTGCCAGACCTCCTTCTGATGGAAACAATCAGGATGGGTTAAATTGGTTAACAAAAGCAATCGCTTTTTTCAAACCAAAGGCCGATGAAAAGAAAACAATCCCCTCTCTTTTAAGTGAAGCCCTGAAACAACAAAAACAACTGGGGTATTTTCAAAATAATTTAAGTGTCACGCCGCAAAGAAATACCATGCTGATCACATTGACATTTAGCTCATCTGACCGCTTATTGTCTCAACAAGTCGTTAACACATTGGCGGATGAATATTTGCTGTGGGAAATGGATAAAAAACTGAAAGCATCCGAAATTGCCCAACAGTTTTTGAAAAAGCAGATTGAACGCGCCAAAATCATTTTGGAAAAATCGGAAGAAGAGCTAAATCGGTTTGCCCGATTGGCCGGGATTGTTTCCCTGAATGCCAAATTAAGCAGTGTTTATTCTCAACTGGAAGTGCTTAACGCGGATTTGGCACACGCTGAATCAGAATTAATCACCAAAAAAGCGGTTTATTTTCAGGCCGCCCAGACAGACCCGGCCAATTTGCCCCAGGTGTTGGCAAGCGAAATAATTGCTCAACTAAAAATCAAGTATTCCGATTTACTCGCTGAATATGAAAAGCTCGCCGTTTCTTTCCGTGATGGTTACCCCCAGGTGAAAGCCATCAAGTCACGCATGGCCAGTATCGCCGACCAGATTAACTTGGAAGAACATAAAATGTTCAAAGCGTTGCAAAGCGATTACAGGACCGCTTTGGAAAGAAATCAGGCCATGCAGGTGCGTGTCAATGAACAAAAAAGACGCGCGCTGGAGTTAAATGAAAGGGCCACCCAGTTTAAGATTTTAGCACGCGAGGTGGAAACGAACAAAGGTATCTATCAAAGCCTGTTGGAAAGAGCGAAAGAAATTGAATCCATGGTGGGGGTGTCCGCCAGTAATATTTATATTGTTGATCGCGCTTCAATTCCGATTTTCCCGTTCAAACCGCGTGTGCGTTTCAATCTTCTTTTGGCCATGGTTATCGGGATTTTAGGTGGAATCGGAGCAGCGTTCGCTCAGGAATATTTTGCCGATACGATCACTAATCCGGAACAACTCAGCGGTCGTTTTCAAATTCCCATATTGGGGGTAGTTCCGTTAAGTAAAACAGAGGGCAATGGCTGTATTGAAAAAACTTTTCTTGCCGATCCACGCGCGCCGCTTTCCGAATCAATACGCACAGTCAAAGTATCCATTCAACTTTCGGGAGCCGATTTGAAAAGCTTTTTGATAACCAGTACGGCGCCATCCGAGGGGAAAACGACGCTGGCGGCGAATTTGGCATTGGCATTCAGCGGCGCCGGCGAGAGGGTCATTTTGATTGATGCCGATCTCCGCAAGCCTCGTATTCACAAAATATTTACACAGGGTTTTTCAAATGGCCATGCCGGACTTTCAAGTTTTCTGGCCGGTGTGGAGGAACACTGCCCGATACGTTCCGGTGATGCTGATAATTTGGAAGTTGTTTTTGCAGGCCCTATTCCTCCCAATCCGGTGGAATTACTGGCTTCAGGGCGCTTTAAGCAATTAATGGCGGATTTGGAAGACCGTTATGATCGTATCATTTTGGACGCTCCGCCGCATCACGGATTTGCAGATATCCTGGTATTATCACAACGTGTGAGCGGTGTCGTTCTGGTTAGCAATATGGGAGCCACAACCCGCACGGCGGTGCGCCATTTCAAAACAGGTATGCTAAACGTTGATGCTTCTATCCTCGGATGCATAATCAATAAAATCAATCTGACCAAAAGATACGGTTATAACGCCTATTACAAATATTATCAAACGTATAGCTATAGTGACAAGAGCGCCAAAGAGTTAGAAATAAGAAATTAGGATCATAATTTTCAAAATTATAAAATGAAAAATATAGAGGTAACGTAACCGTTCACAAGAATCAGGCGGCTACCAACATAAGCCGGGACACTTCCGCTCGTTGCGAGGCTCCGCCTCGTAACGGGTAATCTGAGGCTCTGCCCCCTCCTGCGCAAGACGTCTTGCAGCAGGCAGAGCCTGGCCACTATGCGTTACGAGGCAGAGCCTCGTAACGAGCAACTGATCAGAATGTGTCCCGCCTTATGTTGGTAGCCAATCAGGCCAAAGGCCAGATAGAAAAGCTCGTTCCCATTCGGAGCAGACGGCGGGGGCTTGAACTTGTTCGTAAGGGTCTGCCGAATTTTACCCTATCGCTCAATTCGAACGTTTCCATCACCGCTATATATTTTTCGGTGATT
>JAOZRC010000767.1 GCA_029940345.1 Desulfobacterales bacterium | reverse complement strand
TTTACGCTGGCCTTTGCTAAACCTTCGGTTCAGCACTCCCATGAAAGTGTAAACTGCTTTTAAGCTATTATGGAGGATGCCCAATTTTTCCTGTTTAAAGTTCATCATTTTATCACTTTATGTTCCTTTAATATCACGTAACCGCAATTTCAAACAGAATTTTATCATAGTTTACACGCGGTGTTATTTCCTTTTCTCTTTTGATTTTTTTTTTAATATCGACAAGTCCCACCTGCTCAAGGAATTTAATGTCAGTTGAAACATTTTTTATATCCCTTTGCGTAATTCTTGACAATTGACGGACAGATGACGGTTTCTCTGTTTTAATTGCTTTAAGGAGTGCAAGCCGTCTGGGAGTCAACGCTTTTCTGAAAGCTTCGACACTTGTAAAATACACTCCTTTTTCCTTTTTGACTTGTTTTCTATTTTCAAGAGTCCTGCCGGTTTGAACAAATTCATTCAAAACGGTTTCAAGGTTTTTTATCCCGACTCTGACTTTTCTTATTTTCATACATATCCTTTTTTATCTGTTCAACATCGCTGTAAAAATTTTCCGCCAGTTTTTCAAGGCTGACAAACATATAAGGCTCTTCCAGTTCTTTATAATGCCTGTGATCACCTTTTTGTTCAGCATTGTCATAACCGACCTCCCTGACTCCGTTTACGATATAAACCAGGGAATATTTAAAACCGTAAGGTTTATCTGCGGTTTTCGGCACTGACCACATTTTAACTACCACGGTATTGCCATACTCAAGGGAAAGGGAGGCAAAAAGTTCATTTTTATTTTTATAATATCTGTAATTTTATCATGTCTGATCAGCTTTGCTTTCACAGTTGGTATATTATACCATCAAAGTAAAACTGTCAATCCTGTGTGTAACTTGGAGTGTTTTCTTGCCGGATGCAACAAAACAATAATTGGTGAATAAAATATAAATTTTCAATATAATTTAATAAAATGAACAGCAATCACCTTATGATGCCACCACTATTCACTTTAGTGAAATGCAATCTGTCGAAAATAAAAAAATAAAAGTTTAATCGGAGTTGATACTTCTTTTCCTTGAAAAAATTTTATTAGGATAGTATAGCAACGTAAAAAATTAAAATGAATTGATAAAAAATAAAAACTACAGACCATCAAAAAGGAGTATCTATGGAGGATTTCGAACCGAAAATTGTTGCCTTTTTGTGCAACTGGTGTGCTTATGCCGGCGCGGATTTGGCCGGTGTTTCACGCCTGCAGTATCCATCCAACATCAGAACTGTGCGCGTGATGTGTTCCGGCCGCGTGGACCCTTTGTTTATCATCAAAGCCCTTAAACAGGGTTCTGACGGTATCCTTGTGGCCGGATGACATTTCGGCGATTGCCATTACCTGGAAGGTAATATCCAAGCTGAAAAGAAAATTCATTTAACCCAAAAATTATTGGACTTAGCCGGTATTGGAAAAGAACGTCTGCATCTGGCGTGGGTGTCATCGGCCGAAGCGCAACGCTTTGTCGAAATAGTTTCACAAGCCACCGCATCTGTCAAAGCGCAGGGTGCTTTTGATCCGTCCGCTTTTACCATACAACTGGAAGCCGCCGAAAAAACCCTGAGCGGTGAAACGTTGCGCTGGTTGGTGGGTAAGGAGGTAAAGACCACCACAACGGGGGATGTCTATGGCCGGAAGTGGGATGTTGACAGCTTTGAAACCGTTCTGGATTCGGTTCTCGAAAGAGAATATCATAAAAACCTGATACTTAGCACGATAAAAGACGGCGATTCCAATGTGCGCTCGATCCATGCTAAAATCGGGCTGCCCTTGCAAAAAATATCCTACCTGCTTGCCGATCTGGAAAAAACCGGCATGGCTGAATTTAAAGGAATGCATGATGGCATCCCCGAATTTGCGACGTTATAGGTCATGAACCACGAATGAACACCAATAAACACGAATATGAAAAATATTAATTTTATAAGCATTGACAATTCTCGCAAAGGCGCAGAGACGCAAAGGACTCTAAATTATCATATCTTTGCGTGCTTTGCGCCTTTGCGAGAAAAAGAAATAAGTGTTAACCGGATAATGCAAGATGCCAATATTTAGTGTCTATTCGTGTTCATTAGTGGTTTAATTGGCTGTAATACCATTTGCGTTAAATAATCGCCCAATCTAAAAAATAGTATCCTATTCAAATTTTGGGTGCAGTTGGCACTCTTGCTCCTGTCATTCGAGTAAGAGCAAGATTAAGAGCAAGAGCAATTATTTGGGAGTTTAATTTTCGCAAATGGTATAACTGACGGAAACAGACAAGAGAGAGGTAAAAAATGACTGAAAAAAGCGGATCCGTTTTGGTTTTGGGTGCTGGCATCGCCGGGATGCAAGCGTCATTAGACTTGGCCAATGCGGATTACAATGTTTATCTGGTTGATAATTCACCCACCATTGGCGGTATGATGGCGCGGTTGGACAAAACCTTTCCGACCAACGACTGCGCGATGTGAGTGATTTCACCCAAACTGGTCGAGGTCGGCCGGCATCCGAATATCAACTTAATTACCAATAGTGAAATTGAAAATATCGAAGGGGAACCTGGCAATTTTGAGGTTACACTGGTTAATCGTCCCCGTTATATCGATCCGGTGAAATGTACCGGATGCGGCGAATGCGCCTGGCACTGTCCGGTGACCGCCGTCAACTATTATAATATGAACCTGGACGACCGGCGCGCTACTTATATTGAATATGCGCAGGCCGTGCCTCTCGCTTATGCCATTGACACGGATACATGTATCGGTTGTGGTTTGTGCGAAAATATGTGTATCGCCAAAGCGATCAATTACGACGACAAGGAGCGGACATCTGAAGTAAAGGCCGGTTCTGTCATTCTTTCCGCAGGCAGCCGCGGTTTTGATCCGTCATC
>JAOZRC010000118.1 GCA_029940345.1 Desulfobacterales bacterium | reverse complement strand
ACGATAGCGACATCCACATCGCTGTCTTCGCGTTGATTGCCTTTGGCATAAGAACCAAACAGGATCATTTTATCAAATGACATTTGTCGCGCCAGAAGTTGTTTGTATCTCTCAAGTTTAGTTATAATTTCTGTTTTATCCATTGCTGTAATTGCTTTGAATTATTAAAAATTTCTTTGCATTTTTCATCAGTCAGACTTTTCAATAATTGCTCTTTATGAGATGGGTATCTGCATTCAATATTCAATGGCTCCAGCAGATCAATAAATAGTTTTTGCTTTTCTGAAAATTCCTCATAAATTTTGGATTTCTTAGCAATGTAAGAAAGACTGTGAGAAAATGGCGCTGTCTTTCCACAAACTTTTACGTAATAGGCCTTTAATATTTTCTCAACAGACTGATGCGCCATAAATCCGACATAAAGATAGCGTTTGCTTGTTAACATTGCATTGGCTGTATCAATATCGTAGTCAGATAGTTCTATCCAATAGCTTATTTTAGCTGATATTTGCTTGCACTCCATGTCCATAATATCACTACCTGATTCCGATTTTGATTTTTCTATCTGAACTTGCAAGCTAAAGCTAGCACTCCAGTTACGAAAAAACCAAAATCGGAATTATTGTCACTACACTCTCACCTGATGTTCCACCCATTAAGCAGCGCACACCGAAGCAAGAATCTGCTCATCCTTAAAATGGAGCATATCAATGGCCTGTTGCGGGCAGGAAGCAGCGCATAGACCGCAGCCTTTACAGGACGCTGAGATGTTTTCCGCACGATAGCCTTTGCCTTCCACTTCTTCAAGGCGGATGGCGGCAAACGCGCACACATCGACGCACAAGCCGCAGCCGATACATTTTTCCCGATCTATCTGGGACACCAGCGGTGAAATGGTGATGGATTCTTGTGACAACACGGTTACGGCGCGACTGGCCGCTGCCTGTGCCTGGGCGATGCTTTCATCTATCGGTTTGGGATAGTGCGCCAGACCGCATAAAAAGACACCGTCCGTTGCGAATTCCACCGGTCGCAATTTGGCATGAGCCTCCATGAAGAATTTTTCGGCATTTAACGGCAGTTTATAAAACGACGCCAGTTTTTCATTATCAGCCGGTTGGATGGCAGTGGCAAGATTGACGACGCCCGCCCTGATGGCCAACGTTTGTTGAAGAATCGGATCGAACACCGTCACTTCGAGGCCGTCACCGTGTTCGGCCACCACGGGTTTCTTATCAAGGGAATACTTAATAAAGATAACCCCTAGCTCACGGGCCTGTTTGTAAAGCATTTCCCGTTCACCGTATGTTCGGATATCTCGGTAAATGACATAGACATCGGTGTCGGGTTTGTCCTTTTTGATGGCGATGGCCTGGTAGATGGAGGTGGTGCAGCATAATCGTGAACAATAGGGCCGCTGGTCATCCCTTGACCCGACACACTGGATAAACACCACACTTTCGGCACCGTCGAGCAGTTCTGGATTGTTTTCAAGATCGTGCCAACGAGTAACCTTGGGATGTTTATTATAAAGATATTCATCGGTGACAGATGCCTGGCCGCCAGTGGCGATGATCGTTACGCCGTGCGCAACGGTTTGGTCATCTTCATTGACCCGCACCTGGGTTTCAAAGTTGCCGACAAAGCCGGAAGCGTCCGTAATTTTGGCATTGAGCAGCACCTTTATCGCCGGATGCTTTTCAACTTTAGCAACTAAATTATTAAGAAATTCAGGAACGCTTTGTCCGCGCCAGGTATGGCCAATATCCCGGGCGGCACCGCCCAACAGGGATGTTCTTTCGACAACTGTCGTCTTAAACCCCTGATCCGCCAGACTCAGCGCGGCCGTCATACCGGCAACACCGCCGCCGATCACCAGTGAAGACTTATTGACGTCAACGGCAATATCGGCAATCGGAGCGAGTAGCGAAGCGCGCGCTACAGCCATGCGCACTAAGTCCTTGGATTTATCCGTAGCGATGACTTTGTTGTCAGCATGAACCCATGTGCATTGATTACGGATATTGGCCATATCGAACAGGTAGGAATTGATTCCGGCGTTGCGAATCGTCTCCTGGAAGAGTGGTTCATGCGTCCGAGGAGTGCAGGCCGCCACCACGATACGATTCAGGTTGTGTTCCTTGATCACCTCGGTCATCTTATCCTGGGTGTCTTGTGAGCAGGTGAACAGGTTTTCTTCCACATACGTTACATTCGGCAAGTCTTTGCAATACGCGGCGATAGCGGGAACATCGGCCACACCGCCGATATTTATACCGCAATTACAAACAAAAACACCGACGCGCGGCTCCTCGCCGGCCACATCTGTTTCAGCGGGATATTCCATCGTTTTGACTAAAGCGCCCCTTGACTTGGCGATCATCGCGCCCGCTTTGCAAGCTGCGGCACTGGCTTCCATGACAGATTCAGGAATATCCTTGGGTCCCTGGAAAGCGCCGCATACAAAGATGCCATCCCTTGAGGTTGCCACCGGATCGATGGTGTCCGATTTACAGAAATTGCTGTCGGTCAGTTCGATTCCCAGACGTTTGGCCAAAGCGATAATTTCAGGCGATATCTGCATTCCCACCGATAGGATAATCTGGTCAAAAACTTCGGTTTTAAGCTCGCCTTCATCTGTAGCATAACTGACTTGCAGATCATCTTCGGAGCCCGGTGCCGGAATAACGGTGTGCACCCGGCTGCGGATAAAACGAACGCCGTGTTTATCTTCGGCCATGTTATAGAACTTTTCAAAATCCTTGCCGTGGGTGCGCATATCCATATAAAAGATGGTGCATTCCAGATCGCCAGCCGCATGTTCCTTGGCGATAACCGCTTCTTTAACCGCATACATACAGCACACCGAAGAGCAATAGGCGTTGTCGCAGCGGTTTAAATCGCGTGAACCCACGCACTGGAACCATGCGATTTTCTGCGGTTCCTTTTTGTCAGACATGCGCACCAGGTGACCTTCGGTGGGGCCGGTGGCCGAAAGAATGCGCTCAAATTCGATTGAAGTGATCACATTGGGATGTTTGGCGTAGTTATAGTTGTCAAAAGAGGAGGGATCAAACGGTTGAAAGCCCGGCGCCAAAATCACGGAACCGACATCAAGCGAAACGGTTTCGGCCTGTTCGGCATGGGTTGCAATTGTCACCGCTTCAGGGCCGCAGACCTCTACGCATTGAAAACATTCACAGCAGTAACCGCAATTGAGGCAGCGGTGCGCTTCTTTTTGGCCTTCATCAGTTTCGTAACCTAACTCCACCTCTTTAAAATTGCCCTGACGTTGCTCCACCGGCAGTTCGGGCATTTTAACGCGCTTTTCGCGGAGCATATTCTGAGGCACAGGACGGTAAACCGGGTTATCGTTGACAATGGGTTCGCGTCCGTCCGCCATATCGACGCCATCCAAATAACGTACGATTGATTCGGCGGCTTCCTGTCCGGCGGCAATTGCGCCGATAGCCACCCAGGGACCGGTTTGAAGATCGCCGCCGGCAAACAGGCCCTCGCGGCTGGTTGCGAAAGTTACCGGATCGACCTCGGCAGTTCCCCAGCGTGTAAATTCCAGACCGGCGATATCTTCCAACGCGGAAAGGTCCGGTCTCTGGCCAATCGCCGGAATCAATTGGTCGATTTCAAGATCATATTCACTTCCCGGAATCGGAATCGGCCGTTTTCTTCCGGATGAGTCCGGTTCGGTCAATTCCATACGGATACAGCGCAATCCCACCACCCGTCCATCTTCCACCAGCACTTCCTGCGGGGCGGACAGGTAAGTGATTTCAACGCCTTCGGTCTCGGTCGCCTCAATTTCTTCCTCCCAGGCTGGCATTTCGGCGCGGGTGCGGCGATACACAATATTTACCGATTTGGCCCCAAGACGCACAGCCGAACGCGCCACATCAATGGCCACGTTGCCGCCGCCGATAATGGCCACTTTTTGGCCGACTTCCGCTTCACCGGTCAGATTGACTTCTTTTAAAAATCCCACGCCCTGACGTACACCATTGGATTTTTCACCGGGGATGCCCAGTTCAATCCCTTTATGGGCGCCAATGGCGAGGTAAACCGCTTTGTGGCCTTGATCAAACAGATCATCCACAGTCAAATCCGCTCCCAGCGGTGCATCAGTTTTAATTTCAACGCCCAAATTGGTGATCAGTTCGATCTCATTGTCCAGAACTTCGCGCGGCAACCGGTGTTCGGGGATTCCCACGCGCAGCATACCGCCGGCTTGGGGAAGCGCTTCATAAATGGTCGCTTTGACTCCTCGGCGCGCCAGATGATAGGCCGCCGCAAGACCCGCCGGTCCTGAACCGATGATCGCCACGGTTTCTTCCCTGAGCGGCAGGCATTGAATTTCGATTTCACGCGGATCGAATTGGTCTGCAGCCAACCGTTTCAGATCACGAATCGCCACGGGATTATCAACATCGCATCGCCGGCAGGCATCCTCACAACCGTGTGGGCATATTCGTCCCAACACGCCGGGCAGCGGTAAATCTTCCATGATAATCTCAAGGGCCTCTTTGTACTTGCCTTCACCCACCATCTGAACGTATCCCTGGACGTTCAATCCGGCCGGACAGGCCAGGTGACAGGGGGCTTTATCGGCTTTTTGAATTGCGAAGGCTCCGGGAATGGCCTGGGCATATTTTTTATAAATTGCCTTGCGGTCACTGAATCCCTGATCATATTCACTGGGAAGCGTTACGGGACATACATCAACGCAATCGCTGCAGGAAGTGCATTTGAAGGGATCGATATAACGGGGTGTTTTGTTAAGTGTGACTGTAAAATTACCTGTGTCGCCTTTGATTTTTTCAACTTCGGCGCAGGTGATCAGATTGATATTTAAATGCCGGCCGACCTCGACCAGTTTGGGTGAAATAATTCACATGGCGCAATCGTTAGTGGGAAACGTTTTATCCAACTCGCTCATGACGCCGCCGATTGCGGGTGATTTTTCAACCAGATGAACCAGATAGCCGGAATCGGCCAGGTCCAAAGATGCTTGCATTCCGGCGATGCCGCCGCCGACAACTAATACGGATCCGATAACTTGGTCTGACATGTAATACTCCTTGAATATTTAGGTTAATCGTTATAAAAGTTTTAAGATTGAAGTGTAAAGTCACAAGTTATTCAACTATAAATTTTTAATTAAAAAGATAAAATTTGTCAATAGCTAATCATCAGAGCGATTGTATGGAAAAGCGGGTAAAAAATTCAACCTGTGAAATTCATTCAGAATCCTGTCAGGACGGCATATCAGTTTCAGCATAACAGAATATGCATAATCACACTACAAATATGCCGTCCCGATGGGACTCTGACCGAATCATAACATCATTTTACTACAAATATGCCGCTCTCACGGAGCTTTTAAGGAATGTTTTATTTCAACCGCACAGGTCGAAAAATTCTAGATATACTTCAAATCATTCATCTACATGGATTCCAGATAAGTTAAGAATTTTAGGGAAACGCCAAACCATGACCTCTTTTCAACCTAAGTATCTTGAAACACACGCCCAAGGTTATCTTAAAGAAAAAATCGGGCAGGCTTATAAACGTTTAGAAGCTTGCACGCTTTGTCCACGGCAATGCGGTGTCAATCGTCTTGAAGACGAGACGGGTGTATGTAAAACAGGCCAATTGGCAGTCATCTCCAGTTTTAACGCCCATTTTGGCGAGGAAGCACCTTTAGTGGGACGCAACGGTTCCGGAACTGTTTTTTTCACCCATTGCAATTTACTTTGTAATTTTTGCCAAAACTTCAGTATCAGCCATGAAGGTGAAGGTTATATGGTGACTGATACGCAGTTAGCGGCGATGATGTTGTCTCTGCAAAAAGCCGGCTGTCATAATATCAATCTGGTCACGCCTTCCCATGTGATTTACCCAATTCTGGCCGCCTTGGCAATCGCTATTGAGAAAGGCCTTTCAATTCCGCTGGTTTATAACACGAGCGCGTATGACACTGTTGATAGCTTAAAGATATTGGATGGTGTCATCGACATTTATATGCCGGATTTTAAATTCTGGGATGTGGCTGTTGCAGAACTGACCTGTGAGGCGGCTGACTATCCTGATTTCGCCCGCAAGGCGGTTATCGAAATGCACCGACAGGCAGGCGACCTCAAAACAGATGCGCACGGCATTGCTCAATGCGGCCTCCTGATACGCCATCTTGTGCTTCCTGAAAATTTGGCGGGCACCCAAGAGGTGATGCGTTTTATTGCCGAAGAAATATCAACTGACACCTATGTCAATATTATGCCTCAGTATCGACCTTGCGGACGCGCGCATGAAATCAAAGCGCTTTCAAGACCTCTTGCAGGGGTGGATTATAAAAAAGCGCTTTTAGCCGCAGAACGAGCGGGCATTACGCGCTTAGATCGTCGTGGACCCATATTTGGCGTGCGCTAAGAAAATCAGATGCCAACTACGCTGGTACACGGATGTAATGCGGAAAGCTGTTCCGAGCCGTTCATAACCGCTTCGGGGTTTAAAAAGCGGAACGGCTTTCCGTTTTACATTTGCCCTGCCTTATAGCGGTAACCCAAAATGGCCTTCGACGCGCTTTTTTGTACACCCATATCCCATCTGATATGAAGAGGATTCATTTTTTATTTGATTTGTGTTCTTTTTTCCGTTATGTAAACATCTTAATCAAGGTAAATCTGTCAGTTGATGTGTCGAATTTATGTGTCAGGGGCTGTTTAGAGCCTGTTTGAAAAGTCTTAAATCGGCTGCAAAAGCGTGAGAACGGTTCTGATTTCCGCAAATTTTAGGCCAATAGGCCGGCTATTGCCCCAAAATTTGCGAAAATCAGCCCTCGTTCTCACACTTTTTCGCTTCGATCACGACTTTCCAAACAGGCTCTTAGACACTTCAACTTTATTCTTTAACCGTTTGCCGTTAAAAGCCTGATGCCAAAAATTATTATGGGATATGTCTTTCAATTTCAGGATGCGGTATCTTATGAAGCCTGGTATAATTCACCCCGCAATCAATTTATACTGGATTTGGAACAGCGTTTGATGCTCAATCTGCTCAAACCTGTAAGAGGGCGTCGTATTCTTGATATTGGCTGCGGCATGGGAACAGCATTGCAGCTTTTTATTGACCATGGACTTGATGCCACGGGCGTGGAACCTTCCCCGTATATGCTGGACATTGCGAAGAAAAAAGTGGGCGACCGGGCCGAACTGTACCGTGGTTTTGGCGAAGACCTTCCGTTTGATGACAATTCATTCAATTATGCCTGTTTGTTCACTTCCCTTGAATTTGCCGAAAATCCTCAAAAAGTTTTGGAAGAAGCCTGCCGCGTGACTAAAAACAAACTGTTTATCGGTATTTTGAACCGGTATTCAGCGAAATGCTTTCAAATTCGTGTTCGTGGCATGTTTTTTAAAACGGTATATAACCGCGCTCGCTTTTTCAGTATCTGGGAAATCAAACGTAAACTTCACACGATTCTGGGCGATGTTCCGATTGCCTGGAAAACAGTTCGCCAGGTGCCATTGCTTTCCGGTCGCCTGACACATTGGTTTGAACGTTCCGGAATCGCTCAACAAAGCCCGTTTGGCGATTTTTCAGGCATCGTTGTAACGCTTATTCCACGGTTTAGAACGCGAACGCTTCCGTTGAGAGTCCGGACTAAACGCACTGCTGAGACCGCACCCAGTTTAAAACAGGTCGAATAGCTTGTAAAACCCAAAGATGCCAATAATTGCAGATGGCTTGATAAATATCGGAATTAGGATTAAGGAATATCTGGCATGTGGCTATGGGCTTTAATTATTATTTGGGGTAGTAGTGCTTCCATCAGTTTTTATATGGCTTTAATGGTAAATTCTTTTAACGACGACGGCGTTTATCTATTCGCAGCATTTGGGCTGTTCTTTGGGATTCTTTTCATAGCTGCTATCATTGAGGTATTACGTCAAAAAAGCATTTTTTTCAAATGGAAAAAAAAAAGAGCGGAAGAATCTGAACCGACTCGTTTTACACCTCATTGGGTTATGACGATGATTATAATTAGCTTCGGTATTGGTTTTCTTGCGGTCACACTTATTCCAAGATTATTTAGAGAGCAATAGGAACTCAACCAATACCGTTCGGCATGAATATTGCATACAAATGTAACTATCTGAAAATATTGCATTGAAAATTTAGCTGTCTTCACAAAAAATTAAATTTTAAAAATTGGGCAGGAAGCAAAGCCACAAGTATCAAGGGTTCTTACTTTTTAAATGCAAGAATCGTGCCGAACGGTATTGGAACTCAACGTATTTATTGGCTGAAAACCAGTCTTGCTCTGTATTAAAAGCCAAAATAAATGGAGAAAAAAATGAAATATGGATTGCTGGTTATAATAATTATTATAGTAACGGTGGCAGTGCCCCCTCTGGCTTACAGCGATGAATCGCACGATCTGGTTGAAATCCTGGAAAGCGGACGTATTAATTGGACCAAGGGTGCGATTGAAGCGACAGGTGTTATGCTCCCTACCAAACATCTTTTCGGAAATTTTTCGCATGAGGATAAATTTGTTCGGATCGCATTAAACGATTCGTATCGGAATTTGCTTGACAAAGTGCTTACCATTGCTCTCAGGGTGGGATACAAAAACCTTCGGGCCGTTATCAAATCCGTACGGATTGATGCCAACACCCTGGTGAAAGACCTGGCCGTCGAAAATGATTTCTTAATGGCTGAAATTGAGTCGATGATAAAAAGTGCTCAGATTGTGAAAAAGGAATATTTGTCTGACGGAACGGTCAAGCTTACATTGCAGATGAGTTTATATGGCGGATTTAGCCAACTGGTTTTGCCACATGACATCAAATTACTTGAATCAATAAAGATATTGAAGAAGAATACAGGTAAAGCCGCTATGGCGCCCCTTCCCCGTGATGCTCAAATTGATCAGAGCAGCGGGGAAAAAAACTATACCGGTGTGGTTGTAGATGCCAGGGGGTTGAATGCCAATCCTGCTCTGGCTCCGATTATTCAGAATGAAAACGGCGAGGATGTTTTCGGTCCGCCGATGATCAGCCGGGAGTTTGCCGTTCAACATGGTATCAGCGGTTATTCAACCACACTTGAGACGGCCTACCAATTACCGCGCGTTGCCGGTAATCCCTTGACCGTGAAAGGATTACGCACCCAAGGCCGGGACGCCTCTGTCATTGTGATCAGTAATGCGGATGCCTCTAAGCTTCAGAGGTCTTCCAAGCACCTTGAATTTCTAAAACAGTGTCGCGTTGTGATCGTAATGGATCAGATGATTGCAAAAACGAAAAACAACCGGCGTATCAGCCAGGGGCCTGAGGCGTACCGTCTTAAATATTTCACAGCCTTATCAACTCCCTAAGAAAACCCACCTAATTCTTGCAAGCGAAAGCTTGCACTCCTCTATTTCGAAAAAACTAAAAGAGGTTTAATACGATGCGATCAATTCTTAAAATTATTATTATGTTTACCATATTTTTTGTTTTTGTACAAACAGGAGCGGCTCAAAACAGACTATCAGTGTTTGTCAGTATCGTTCCTCAAAAATATTTTGTAGAGCAAATTGGACAAAGCCGAGTCGATGTTCAGGTAATGGTTCAACCCGGTGCCAGCCCGGCCACGTATGAGCCTAAACCCACACAAATGATCGCTTTAACCAAAGCGAAAATTTATTTTTCCATTGGCGTTCCGTTTGAAAACACCTGGCTTAAAAAAATTGCCTCATCCAATCCGACTATGGCTATTGTGCCCACCGATCATGGCATCCGAAAACTTTCGATGAAGTCGCATTCTCATAAAAAGGATGAACAGGGTTCTCATAAGGGTCATCTGCAACAAGGTATTCCCGATCCTCACATCTGGACAACCCCTGCACTGGTAATGATGCAAGCCCGTATGATTGTCACAGCCCTTCAAAAGGCGGATCCGGACAATCGTTCCGTTTATCAGGCCAATTACAAAGCCTTTATTTCCAAACTCGCAGACCTGGATGGGGATTTAAGAAATATGTTTGCAGACAAGCAGGGACAGCGGTTTATGGTGTTCCACCCCGCGTGGGAATATTTTGCCCACACCTATGGGCTTATGCAAACACCTGTCGAAATCGAAGGCAAATCTCCGAAACCTGCGCAACTCAGGCAATTGATCGAATATGCCAGGAAACACGCTATCAAAGTAATCTTTGTGCAGCCCCAGTTTTCATCCAAAAGCGCTCAACTGATCGCTAAGGAAATCGGCGGACAGGTCGCGTTTGCAGACCCCCTGGCCGAAAATTGGGACGCCAATCTGCGTGCGCTTTCCCAGACATTCAAAACGGTTTTGAAATAAGTGGTGAATATGGATTTCCCCGTTGTTGAAATTAAAGATGTCTCTTTTAGCTATAATGGCCAAATAGCAATTCAGAATGTAAATCTCACGGTGAGGCAAGGTGATTTTACCGCTATGATCGGCCCGAACGGCGGTGGCAAAACCACGCTGGTGAAATTGATCCTGGGGTTGCTCAAACCGGCCCGGGGCCAGATTCGCGTCTTGGGCCGACCGGCGAACAAATCATCTCATCATATCGGCTATGTCCCACAGGATATCCACCTTAACCGCAATTTCCCCATTACCGTCACCGACATTGTCCTGATGGGCAAACTTAAACCCCCCAAAATCAAAAGGATACGCTGGCGCCGTAATGTCGCCAAGGATCGGCGTGAAGCCGTTGAAGTCCTTGATCAAATGGAAATGGCGGCGTATGCGGATAGCAAGATCAGCGAACTTTCCGGCGGTCAGCGGCAGCGCGTGCTGATCGCCCGGGCATTGGCAGCGCAACCTCAACTACTGCTTTTAGACGAACCCACCGCCAGTATTGATACCAATGGCCAGGCCGAATTTTTCAGATTACTTAAAGAACTGAATAAAGAAATTACCATACTGGTGGTCAGCCACGACCTGTTGGTCATTTCAACGTATGTCAAATCGGTGGCATGTGTTAACAAATGCCTGCACTATCACG
>JAOZRC010000766.1 GCA_029940345.1 Desulfobacterales bacterium | reverse complement strand
GATCAATGTAGTTGCCCCGCTTCACGTCATCCAGCGGAAGCGTTTTGCCGGTCAGAAACTCGTACATAAACCACAACCGCCTGGCGTATTTGCCAGTTGGTTTAGAACGGACATATTCGAGGAATTCTTCCTCCGACGCTTCCTGAAACAGGCTTGCTAAAATCGCGAGATTCGCACCGTCATACTTGAGCGCGAATTCAAGATGATCTCCCAGTGCATCCCCCGGCCAGTATTTGGGTGGATATACTTCCACGACTATACCCCTGTCCGAGTCGATTCGCCGGATTCCGCCAGTCGTCACCAGGGACCTGTGCCAATTCGGAATGACATCAAGGTCATACCGCTCAATAAGGGCCGCATATCCTGCGAGTCTGTAAGCAGATCTGTCCGGATGGTTTTCAGCCATGTTTTTCTCCTTGCCTTCCGCAACGCCTGCGCCCCCTTATAAACAGGACACACGAGTCGCGGCCGGCAGGCGTGAAAATGGTTACAATATAAGAATTATCGTTATATTTCAGTGCAAGTCAAGATAAATAGTTACAGCACCGGAACAACAGTTACAAGCAAGGTTTGAGCGGATAATTTCATTACGAGCTTTTTTATTTGGCCATTGGCCCATTTTTTTCGACCTGTGCAATTCATTCAGAGTCCCGTCAGGACGGCATATTTGTAGAATCATCAGGCTAATATCTCGTCAGAGTCCCATCGGGACGGCATATCAGTCACAGCATAACAGAATATGCGCAATTACATTACAAATATGCCGTCCCGATGGGACTCTGACCGAATCGGAACATGATTTTACTACAAATATGCCGCTCTCATAGAGCTTTTAAGGAATATTTTATTTCAATTGCCCAGGTCAACTGTCACTTTTCATCTTTCGTGATATCCCTTAACCAATCCTTAATGTCGGTTAAAAGCTCATTCGTCCGCGTAAAAATTAAAAAGTGGTCTGCTAAGGGGTCTATTTTCAGGGTCACATCAACACCGAATTTGCGCCAGAATGTGGCTGTTGAGCGGATAGATGCAACGGGTATGCGTCGATCCAGTGCGCCTGTTACGATCAGGATGGGGCGTCCCCGCCATTCACTAAACAGCTCTTCACGCACGATAACCGGCGAAATGTAAACCAAACCGGCAAAATCACCTGGAAACTTTGAGGCCATACGCGAGACGCCTAAACCTCCGTTTGACAGACCCGCCAAATAGATATTGCGGCGATCTAATGCAACCTGATTGGCGGCGTCATCAATTGCCTCAAGAATCCCCTCCTCTCCTGTCTGAGTATCCCAATAGCCTGTGTAACCGAATGACGGTGCGATGATAACGAAACCGAGTTGATCGGACAATTTCGATAAAATATGCGTATAGACCTTAAAATTTCCGCCTGCGCCGTGCAAAAAAACAATCACCGGCCGGGGAGATTGATTTTTTATTACCGGGACATAAAGGTAATAGTGCCCTTTTTCCCGGTTTCCCGTGATTATCTCTTTATAGCCCAGGTGCAACACAGAACCTAATTGTCGGAAATCCGGGTTTTTGCGCATCTGACGATAATGACGGAGTGTCAGCGTAAGGGCGCGTTGTGATTGCTCAGAAGTCAAAAGATAATCTAAATACGGCATTATTTTAAAACCGAGCCAGATTTGATCTATTTCGGGTACAATGTTGCTTAACACGTAGCGGTCAAAAGTAAGGGAGGCGTAAAAGCGGTGTTTTACATGTGAATGATGCGGTGTGAGTCCGTCCGGTGCGTTTAACATGATCATTCCGAATAAAATGATTAACAGGCTAAATGTGATAGCTGCCAAGCTGTACCTATTTTTTATACGCTTCGTTCGTATAAACGATACCGCCAAGAGCTTTGTTTGCATATTTATCCTGGGCGCAGGCTACCATGATTCGTGACACCAGCCTGTCGCGGATAAATTTGTCCGTATATCCCTGAAATTCAATATAAACCCGTTTGCCCTGGCCTTCGAGAATGGGAATGCCTTCCGTATCGAGCTCCATCCGCCTGTCTTTTAAAACCACGGACCGGAAAGTGTATTCTTCGGCTTCCTCTGGCGCAATACCCAACAGTTTCAGCACCGCGGGACCTCCGATGCCCATCAGCCTGAGAAACGGTTCATCAGTGCCGTGCGTTTCGGCCTTCTTTTTATCAGTCATCTCTTTTGCCCTTGTAATGTGGATGAGCGCTTAATTGTAAGTGCGGCTAATTTCTCCAATTTTGCCATGGCAATTGGTAAAACTGCGCTCTGATACACCGCAATATCAAACTATGAGTGGCAATTTATGATAACTGCAAGGATTTTAAGTAAAAACAGATTTTTTTCAATCCTTTCTTACGATTAATCCTTGTAGTTTTAGTCAAACAACCTTTCTGATTAAACACAAGATTGAGTTTCGGCGTTAGTGAATCTGTCATGTCTGTTTTATAGCATGATAAATGCTTTATTGCAAATTAAGATAGCACGCATTCGGCTTTAGGGAGAGTAAGAAATTTGGTCGCCTCCTTAGGTGAGTTGTTCCGCGTCCATTCTCCCCTTTGCGTTTTTTGCGTCTTTGCGGTGAATTAATTCGGTTTGGCCGCAAAAATGAAGCCCTGTGGAGTATTGATAAATGAAAGCACAAAAACGGCATGATTCGTTTGCATGAATCTGATCGTTTGCACGCATTTGAAAAAAATATCAAAAATTTGAAAAAATATGTCACGTTTTTGGCTATTGGAACGTTTAACTATTAACGGGTTTTCAGGTTATAAAATTTTTCGACCAGTGCGGTTGAATTTTCCGTAGGGTGGGCATCGCCGGAAACAAAACCTGATATATTGCACTGATCTGTGTCGGCGATGCCCACCATTTAATAATAAACTGAATCCCGATGACGCCGCGCAGGATAATGACGGCGACGGGTTGACCAACCTTG
>JAOZRC010000765.1 GCA_029940345.1 Desulfobacterales bacterium | reverse complement strand
ATTTGGCGCGTCTTTAAACGAAATAGTATAAATTTCAGGAAACATTTAAGTTATATTGAATTACCATCAGCCTGAAATCTGCACAGCCGTTTATCATTTCAGCAACGGGACGGAACCTATGCTTCCTCAGTTATTATAATTTTCGTACATGCCCTCCGCTTTTTCAAAAGCCTGACGCTAAAGGCAATTCTGATTGAAACTGACTTTTTTTCCGCTTTAGCTTTTTCCTCGTACCGATAATTTCTAACAATAACGTCGCCATAGTTGTAATAGTGCATCTGGCAAGCAACGCACGCTGACTGCGAACTCGGGTTTCGTCCAAGCCTTCACGCTTTTTAATCAGATTAAACGGTCGCTCTCCGTTTTTGCGCAGTTCTATCGTCTTGGCCGATTCCTCACTCCCATGGACAATTGGCTGAAAATGTCCGTTATCCAAAGGTATCACTCTGAATTGCGGACAAGTGTACGACCGCGGACATTCACCGGCGTCAGCGGCACATTTATATTCATGACCATTAGTGGTGATACCCATATAATTCATTGGAATCTCACAGAATTCATCCGTAGTCACTTCCATTGTGGCCGCGTTGACATTTTCAGGTATACCCACTTTCATATTCGGTGGCTTTACCAAATATACGCCCGTTTCCGCTAACATCAGGCCATTTTTATCATGATACGCTTCATCAGCCGTGATTAGGCAGACTTCCAAACCCATCGCTTTTCCAAGTTTCGACAGGTATGGCAAAAAATGGCTGTCATGATGATTGGCCGGCGCTAATAACGATATCAGCGGATAACTGCGACCGGTCTTCGGACAGATTGCCGTCAGCGTATGCATCCTGTATCCGATAACATACACAGACTTATCACGTTTATTTCGACGCTTGCCACAATCACAATCGATATCATTATAATTTCTTATATTTTTTCCTCTGACTTTCAAAACAGCTAACGGTCTCGCACTGTCGACCGCCAATTCCGTCGAATCGACACAATGCAAGGCGCCGTCTTTTAATAAACCGCTCTTATTGAAATGATACAATATGTAAACGGTCAGATTTACCTGCTGCTCAAAGGTCAGACTGTTCCGAAACTGACTCAGTTGAACATGGCTGAAAAACTGGTTTTTATTCAGCGGCAAACCGATAAATGCCCTGGTCTCTTTCTGATCTTTTCCTGTGAAAGCGTTGTCTTTCTTATGTCCGTCATAGTCTCCGTTATCTCCGCAAAATTTCCGGTAGCTTATCTCAGGGTATTTTATGGTCTTCAATAATTCGGCACGCAAAAACATACCAGGCATATATTCTCTCATTGAAGGGGTAAAGCCATCATAGGATAATAGCTTATTGATAATCCGGTCGTCTGATATTTCGTCAATTAAGCGAAGTTCCATATCTTTGATTGCAGGATGTCTGTTTTGAGCGGAAAATCTGAATAATCAGCTATTATGTTGATCTGTGATGAATTGGTCCATGTCCGCTATAGTCATAATGCCTTGGTTAAAAATAGCAGCTGCCTGTTTTTCAATACCAAGCAATTCGGGTATAGGGGCTTTTACCGGTTTGTTAAAATCATATCCTTTTACAACCTCATTTAAAACCTCTTTGGCGATAGCTTTTTTCTGTTTTTTGTTTAATTTTTTCCAATTTGGGTAATTATTTTTCAGTTGCTTTCTGATTTTTCTTTTTATATCTTTGTGTGTCATAATAAAATTCCTTTTGATTTGTAATTTTTATTCATATATAGTTATTTTATTATAGGCTTTTATATATTTAAGCAACTGATTTTATATATATTTTACCTAATTGTTTTAACACCTTTTAGAAGGAGACCCGACAATGCGAAAAAGAAAACTTGTGAGTTTTGATTGGGCGATGAAACGCTTGTTAAGAAGCAAAGCCAATTACGAAGTGTTGGAAGGTTTCCTGAGCGAGTTATTGAAAGAGGATATAACCATTCTGGAAGTCCTTGAAAGCGAAAGCAATAAAGAAGATAAATATGACAAATTCAATCGCGTTGATTTGAAAGTAAAAACTGGAAAGCAAGAAATTGTTATCATAGAAGTTCAATATGAAAGAGAATTTGATTATTTGCAGCGAATCCTGTTTGGCGTATCCAAAACAATAACAGAACATATTGTCGAATCAGACCCGTACTACAAAGTCAGAAAAGTCATTTCCGTAAATATCCTCTATTTTAACTTGGGTGAGGGCAAGGATTATGTTTATAAAGGAAAAACTGTATTCCGCGGAGTGCACGAAAACGACAAACTGCGGCTGAGTACACAACAAAAGGAGTTATATAAAGCCGAGCGAATAGCGGATATATATCCCGAATACTATTTGATAAAAATAAACCAATTTGATGATATTGCCCGCGATACGCTGGATGAATGGATATATTTTTTCAAAAACGAGGAAATCAAAGAAGGATTCAAAGCCAAAGGGCTTGCCAAAGCCAAGGCCGTTTTGGATATTATGAAACTTTCGGAGGAAGAGCGCCGAGTGTATGCAAAATATGCAGACAATTTACGCTATCAGGCAAGCATGTTTCAGTCAACATACATTTCCGGAGAGATGGATGGTATTAAAAAGGGCCGAAGAGAGGGCTTGGAAGCAGGCAAAAAAGAGGGACGAAAAGAAGGTTTAACAGAAGCTAAAACAGACGTTGCAATAAATCTTTTAGATATTCTGGATAATGACATCATATCACAAAAGACGGGTTTAAGTTTGGAAAGAGTGATGAAATTAAGAAATATGCAACTAAAAGCGTAAAGTGCCTTTATTCTATCCAACAATTATGGCAAGGGACATTTTTTAAAGGCCGCATTCCTTTACACAGGCTCTTTACACACTTCAATTAAATGAATATTCAATATTTTGATTAAATATCAAATGGTTAAGTTAAAAGCAAAAAATTATATGGTAAAAG
>JAOZRC010000764.1 GCA_029940345.1 Desulfobacterales bacterium | reverse complement strand
TTCCTCAACCCAACCTACGACTACATTTAGTGTCCCAGCTTATGTTGGTAGCCCATAATTTACATAAATCAACCTGACGATGGTTAACAATACAACCGCCATAAAGATCGGACGAATAAACCAGGCGCCTTTTTGAATGGCCATGTCAGATCCGAGACGCGCGCCGATCATCTTATCCGCACCTCCCCTTTACGAATGTAATTGTACGTTGCCGTAAAAGTGGCGAAACTTCCTTGCAATTTATTTGTTCCCAGCGCAACCTGGGGAGGGAGGCAGGCCGACAGATAAAAACGCGGGAAGCGCAATTAATCCGCCTCCGCCGGCGATGGAATCGACAAAGCCGGCACAAAGTCCGGTAAAGAATAAAAATGCGTAAACTGTTAAAGAAAATGGTTCGAGTATGCTTTGATATAATATTTCCATTATTAATCGATCGGGTTAACCAAGCAGTCGGATGAATATTTTTGACATTCACACAAAAATTTTGTAAAAGTAAATAATGAAGGACAGGGCCAGGGCGTATTGGCAAAGACTGATGAGTTTCATACTTTTGCAGTCGGTTTAAGGCTTTTCAGACAGGTTCTGAATTAATTAGTTGAAATGATGCGTCTTTTCATTTATTGTACTTTTCATAGTTTGCTGATATGTTTTATAATCGTAGCGACGCGTTATGTTAATTTCAGGAATTTTTAAATGATAAAATTGACCATCGGTATCTTTCTGATTCTCCTAGCATCGTTTATGCTGATCGGTTTTTTAAACGTCGATACCACAACTGATGTCCTGGCTCAATATATTGCTTTCGCCATTTCTGTTGTTTTACCCTTTTTCGGCGGCATTGCGTTGATCTATTCCAATCACAGGAGTAAAAAGAGTTTAGCCGCAAGTAAAAACAGCCTGCGGGAAAAAACGCTCGTGGCTGAAGTGATGAAACTGGCCGGTCAAAAAGGGGGCAAATTAACCGTGGTTGAAGTCATATCCGATCTCGTGTTGGAACACGACTCCGCCAAGGAACTATTGGATTCTTTTGTGGCCCAGGGCCTGGCCGATGTATATCTTACTGAATCGGGGGTGATTGTTTATTCATTTTATGAAATCAGCCATTTAAATGAGAAAATGAGCGCCAAAGAGGTATTGGATGCCTGATGTTGAAAGCCGTTACGACTGTCCGGTATGTCTCGGATCAAAGCTGGATAAACTGCAACTGGGCCATGCGCGGCATTTGATGCTGGATGTTTGTCGACGTTGCGGTGGAATATGGTTTGATCATGGCGAGGTAAACCGATTACGCGGTCTTTATCCCACACACTTGTGCGAAAAAATCGTACTGAACCCAAGCGCTTTCAAAATGCGGTGTCATGCGTGTCATGGATTGACAGATCGGAATGCATCCTGTTGTGGGATCTGCGGCTGGAAAAATATTATTGATTGCCCGGTTTGCCTGAAACCGATGACCGTTACCACGGATTCTGATTTTCACCTTGATTATTGCAAAACCTGCAAGGGCGTTTGGTTCGATAATATCGAACTGTCTGAAATCTGGAACGGCAGACTGGATACGCTGGCTCACAAACATCAATCTGAAGCCAAGGGTGCCGCTAATGACACCGCCGCTTTTTTTATCGATATTCTGGCCTTTGATCCCGGATTTGCCATTTATGGCGTTGACACAGCTATTGAAGCAGGCCAATTGGCCGTCGAATCGTCAGTAACGATCGTTTCCAATGTTCCGGAAGTGGCTGGTGCGGCGGTTGAAGGGACGTGTGAATTGGCCGGATCTGTATTTGAGGTTATCGCGGAGATAATCGGAGGTGTCTTTTCCGGTCTTTGACCTTTAGCCTCATACGAAGGATGCCGAATATGTTTATACAAACCGTACTTAATTCAAATGAAAGGAGAAAGTTAATGAAAAGAGGAATTTTAGTTTTTTTAATTTTAGTTCTGGCTCTGCCTGGCACGGTTGCCGCTGTGGAATTTTCAGCCGATATGATCACGGATATCGCCGGTCGCAAGGATACCGGTAAGATCTATTTTAAGAATCAAAAACTGTTTCGTAATGAAACAATGGGTATGATTATCATTAACAAACACCCCAAAGTGTATCAATTGTTTCAGGATTCTAAAAAATATGTCGTATCGAACATCAATGAATTTAAAAAACAAAATCCCATGGCAGGCGTTGAAAATTTCGATGAATTGGTCAAAAAGAATAACATGCAAAAACAAGGGACCGAAACCATCCAGGGCTTCAAATGTGTTATTTATAGCGGCAAGGTAAAGTTCGTCGAAAACCAGCCGGGGATGACCATGAAATTCTGGTATTCAAAAAAATTGGATTACCCGATTAAAAGTGTCAGCACTCTGCCGCCGCCCATGGGCGAAGTGTCTAATTATATTCAAAATATCAAAACGGGCAATCAGCCTGACAGCCTGTTTAAGATTCCGGCCGGCTATCAAAAAGCGGCCAGCATGCAGGAAGCCATGGGCATAAACATACAAATGCCGTCCATGAAAGGCGACGGCAAGCCGCCTTCCAAGGAAGATATGGAAAAGATGATGGAGCAAATGAAGAAGATGATGGAGCAGAAACCAGCGCAATAGAATGATCCGGAAATATCTTTACAGTCTTGATATTGAGCCATTCAAATTAAACTACCAAAGACACGAAAAGCGGAACGGCTTTCCGCTCTGCATGATCACAACTGTGCGTGAGGGTGTGGCGCGGGAAGCTGTCCCGCGTTAGGTTCGGAGATGAAATACTTCCCCATTCGAAGTGCAAGCTTCAGCTTGCGTTGCTAGCAAGGCAAACTGAAGTTTGCACACCTCTTCTGAAAATGGGGAAATTATTTTGTCCCTATTCCTTACTTATCGCCTGTAACCGCCCATCGAAGCCGATACAAGTAAATTTTCCAACTGATTATCACTATAACGAAAACCGT
>JAOZRC010000763.1:1530-2940 GCA_029940345.1 Desulfobacterales bacterium | reverse complement strand
ATTTCAGATCTTGCGGTGGCGAGGGTGGCGTAGTGTCCTCCGCAGTCCATGAAACCGAATTTGAAAACCCGCTTTCACCGGTAGCGTTATATGCTTTCACCGCAAAATAGTAGGCTGACCCGGCCTGAAGGGGCAAAGAATCCAACGAATACTGCGTTACTTTGCCAACATCCAAATTATTCGAATAATTATTCGGAGTTGTTCCATAATAAACTCGGTATCCTGTTATCTCTCCGGAACCGGGATCCCACACTAATGTATCTGCGTAGGCATTTTGAAAACTTACAATGGTAATAACAGTTAATAATGAAATACTCCAAATTATTATTTTATATTTCATGCGATTTGCTCCTTATCCTAAAGATTTAATGTTATTTAGTAAATTCGTAACCTAAATTAAAAACAATTAGTTACATACTCATGTTCAGATAATATCTTCAATGATAGCCGAACACACATAAGCGGATAGAATCTTTATTGGGTGTTGAACAAATGGGTTATCTCACTACAATAATAATTGTATACATATGCGCCCAAGAAGCGTCCGCCCCACCGAGATTTACACTGCTTCCCGAAGCAAAATCCTTTGCAAAAAGAATGTGGGGCGTCGAAGACACGTTAACGCTCTCATCAGTTTTTGTAAAATTATTCAGCCATGACGGAATTCTGACGCGTGTATCATAGGCCACATATACAGTTGCGTCGTCGTTCACATCAAAACTGATATAGGGATTCGCCTCTGATTTTCTGTCATCATAGAAAGTTTTAATAAAAGTGGCATTTGAAAACGTATCAGGTATATTGCGATACTTATAAGTTTTGTCAACATAACAGGACTCCCCACTTTTCAAACTCTTTATAAGTTCATAAGAATTGCCGGAGGACACCGTGACATTTGAAATGATTTCATCTGAAGGCGGGGGATCAACCGGGGGAGGCGGCTCATTAGAGACAATTTGTTTTACGACTTCATTGGAATATCCACTTTCATTATCGGATGTATCCACAGCTGTCACAGCTAAATAGTAGGTCGATCCCTCCTGAAGTCCTGAAAGGGTGTAACTGGTAACGTTGCCTACCGGTACGGGCGTTCCATAGGCCCGACTTGAACTTCCGTAATACACCCTGTACTCATTTAAGTCCGGTTCGCTGTTCGCTTGCCAGGTAAGCTGAACACTGCCTGCAATAGCATAATTTTGCATAAGGCATAAGGCTGCCAAGATAATTAAAAAATGTTTTACTTTCATATTTCCTCCTACATGCTTATTTGTTTTGTTTGTTTTATCTTTCCCTCAAATGCCTCACTTACATTTAATTGGTTATCCGCAATGATTTCGGGGCGCCTGGCGCCGGTATGGGCGTAGGTTCAGGAGGCGGGGGCGTTTCCCCTCCGTATTCATACGCGCCAAT
>JAOZRC010000763.1:0-1520 GCA_029940345.1 Desulfobacterales bacterium | reverse complement strand
GGGTAATTCCGTCTGCATCTTTCATCAGATCACTGTTTGAAACACCCGTATCGATAGCGGGAGAATCAGGCGCCAGTCTGACGTTAATATGTGAACTACCATCATATTCAAGATAATCCGATCCTGAATTCGGAGGATTTATTACGTTGGGAGCGGCATGCAATGAGCCTTGTTCAAGCCCCAATTCAGTTCCAAGTATCTGAGCAGTATATTCTTGCCATGCTGTCAGATCGTAATAATTATTGGGATCATTTGAAGGGAAAAAGATCCGTTGGCCATCTCTATATGGGTTGTAATAGAGATTATTCCTGAAGGTGTAGGTCGCCATCTTGGCCTTTGTCAATTGCGTCTCCTGGTTTTTAAATGCAATAGGCATTTTGTGAACGATAATGTTGTTTTCAACAATAAGACCTTCGACATCATTTATAAAGAAAAGGCCATAGTTTCCCTTCCCGTCTCCGTTATAAATCGTATTGCCTATTACCTTGACGTTGATATCCGGAAACACAGAACCGCCGAAACTTATGGCCTGACTGCCGACATTTACCAAAATATTGTTTCGTATAATAAAATCCTGAGTATTCTGAAGACCAATTCCATGACCATTGGTCTGGGTGATGATATTTCCCTCAATCACCCATCGCTCCGATGGTGATTGATTATCGCCCCTGCCGTGCTTGTTGGAGTTTATCGCATGATGTCCCATATTTTTAAAAAAATTATTTCTGATAACATTATCATCTCCGCTAATATAAATTCCGATTGCGTCCGTGCCACCATGAATATCATGGAAATAATTATTTTCAATTAATGCATGATGATGTTCAGCTCCTATGCCATAAGTAACTCCCTGCCCGCCGAACACGCAGTTGCGGTAGATTATATGCTTCCCATACCCTACCGTGCCATATATGTTGAGATCCTCCAGTGTAAGGCCAACGGCTCCATTGAACTGGAAATTTCCGACCGAGCCATCGGCTTTCATTGCTTTTATTTTGGGCTTCTCTGACCCGGTTTGTCCCTTAATTATTGTCCTTATCTCTGCACTTCCGCCATCCGGTCCCAAATACATTTTATTTTTCCAACGATCTCGGCACCATGCTCTGAAATCTATAACGTCATATTCTCCCGGCAGTACAATTAATGTGTCGCCTAGCCCCATCCGATAGATCGCTTCTGCCAGATTTTTCAGCGGACTGGTTTCACTCAGTCCGTTATTCAGATCGTTACCATTTGGAGAAACATAATATGTTACGGGAGTATGATCATATCCATAACTTATCGTGGAATAAAAAAAAGGTGTCACGATTAATAAAATAAGAAAAAATTTAAAAAAAGAATGATAAGAGCAGCTTTTGGTGTTCTTCATGTATTTTACCTCCGTTATTCTTGAAATTAGTAGTTGTCAATTGTAGAAATTTGACGGATGCAACTGTTTCATCTTGGGATATTGATATCCGACCAGTTAAATGTATTACTATAAATACAGCATTGTTATACGCGTTTTAATATCCGGCCGC
>JAOZRC010000762.1 GCA_029940345.1 Desulfobacterales bacterium | reverse complement strand
AAAGCTCACGGTATTTATTAAAGCCCGCCCTTCCGGTTTCCTGAAGCGCGGCTTTGACTTTGACGCTTTTTCCTTTTGTATTCATAAATCTGACTTTTCTATTTAAGATAGCCTTCACGCCGATACCAAGCCGCGGTGCGTTTAAGCCCTTCATCAAGATTGACAAGCGGTAGATAGCCTAGATCTTTTTTTGCTTTGCTGATATCAAACGCCCGGTTTTGGCGATACCAGTCAACGCGGCGGGGAAAAATGGGCGGTGTGACGCGGATGGGTTTGCATATTTTTTCGCAAATGTGTCCGGCAATAATGACCGGCCAAATCGGATAATGAGGCGTTTTGACAGGAACGCCCAACGCTCGCGCCGTCTTTTTAACCAATTCTTCAATTCCCAGATAATCTTCATCAGCAATCAGGTAGGCTTCCCCGTCCCCCTTGCCTTCCTCTGCCGCCAGCATAAAGGCATCCACCAAATTATCAATATACAACGGATGGTATAACGTCTGGCCGTCGCCAAACATGGGAAAGGTTCCTTTGACCACTCTTTTGAATATCATAAAAAAGCGTTCGGGATCGCCGGGTCCGTAAATTGCAGCAGGGCGCAAAATAACGGTTTTCAGTCCTTTGCGGAAATATTCCTTCACCAAAGGCTCGGCTTCATATTTGGTTTGTTGGTAATAGTCGGCCGCATTGATCGGCGCATTTTCATCACCGGGAGGACTGTCGATATTGCCGTGAACACCGCAGGTGCTGCAATAAATAAATTTTTTAACACCTTCCTCTAATGCGGCTTCCAGCATATTCTTAGTGCCTTGAACATTGACATCCCAGTAATAGCTATTTGGAACATTCATCTCCCTGAACGCGGCGGCCAGATGATGCACAATATCAACGCCCCGGATACATTCTTTAACCTTATCCTTATCCGTTACGGTTCCGATGACAACTTTAGCACCCCATTCCCGCAGTTCATCGGTTTTCAATCCTTCCTGGTAGTCAAGGGCAATAACCTGATGTCCTTCATCAATAAGGCGACGTACAAGGGCTTTGCCTGTAAAGCCGGTGCCGCCGGTGACAAGTACTTTCATTTATTATCTCCTGCATAGTGGAATGCGAACTTCAGTTTGCATCGCTGCGTACCAAAATTTGCAAGCTAAAGCTTGCACTCCTACTTTAAAAAAAGCGGTTGTGCCAAATCGCCACATTCATCAACCCCCATAAAATATGGTTATGGTTATGAGCCATTTCGCAATGTTCTTTTATCAGTCGATTAATATAATCAATATTATGATGTTCACGAATCACGGGTGATTCGTTCAAAAGGCCGGTCATATATCCTTTTAGCTCATTACGCAACAGATGTTTTACGGGAAGGCTATACCCCTGCTTGCCGCGGTTGACGATATTATCGGGAAGAATTCCGTTTAAAGCGGATCTGAAGACATGCTTGGTGCGCAAACCTTTCAGTTTCCATTTACCGGGCAGGGTTGCTAAAAATTCAACCAGCGGATGGTCCAGAAACGGAACCCTGATTTCCAATGAACTGGCCATACTCATTTTATCCACTTTCATAAGTACGCTGTCGGTCATCATGTAACGCATATCCAAATATATTTCCCGGTTGATCAGATCAGAGGTATTACATTGGGCAACGCAATTTTTAACAAGATAAAACGGATCCGGATTCAGACGACTTTTAAAAGCGGAATTAAAAAGATTTTGATTTTGTTCCTCTTTTAAAAAATACTGCCAGCGCAGATGCTGTCCCTCGCGAGGCAGGCTGGCACCTTCGAGAAACCGTTTCGCCATATTGACGACACCTTTTTTTTGGGGACGATCAGGTAAATTAGCCGCCATTTTACCACTGATTTCCCGCCACAAGCCATTTGGGATAAAACGAAACAAGCGCTCAAGTTTGCTGGCAATAAAACGATCATACCCCGCATAGCTTTCATCCGCGCCTTCGCCGCTCAGGCAAACGGTCACATATTCTCTGGCCTGTTGGCAAAGCAGCATCAGCGGGACAGTGGAAAGATCGGTCATCGGTTCATCCAGGTGCCAGAGCGCTTTTTCCACATGTTCCGCTTTGAGGCCGTCAAGCATTAAAACCTGATGGTCGGTGTCGAAATGTTCAGCCACCTGCCCGGCGTAATCCAACTCACTAAATGATTTATCGTGATATCCGATTGTGAACGTTTTTAAGGGCCCCGTATTATGTCGCCGCATCATCGCGACGATCGTACTGGAATCCAGTCCGCCAGAAAGAAATACGCCTAACGGCACATCGCTGATCAGATGGCTTTTGACTGCCTGGTCGATCAACTCACGCTGTTTTTCAACCGCCTCATCGTAGGATAACGTCGTTGGCTTAAAGGTTAAGTCCCAATATTGTTTGATGCTTGGCCGTTTATTTTGGTTGATTTTAAAGAGAAGATAGTGACCGGCAGGCAGTTTATAAATATTACGAAACATGGTTGCCGGAGCGGGCGTGAATTCAAATCCCAGATAATCGTAAAGCGCCTGATGATTCAGTTCGCGGTGAATCGTTCGGTCTTTCAGAATTGCCTTGATTTCCGAGGCAAATACGATTTTGCCATCTTTATAGTAATAGTACAGCGGTTTGATGCCAATTCGATCTCTTGCCAGAAGTAATGTTTGCTTCTTTTGATCAAAGATAGCAAACGCAAACATGCCTCTGAGCTTTTGGAGCGCATCAATGCCATATTCCTCATAAGCATGAATGATCACCTCCGAGTCTGTGTTGCTGACAAAGGTATGGCCTTTTTTAATAAGTTGTTTACGGAGATTACGAAAATTGTAAATTTCTCCGTTGAAAATCAGATGAACTGATTTATCTTCGTTGCACAGCGGTTGTTTTGCATTTTCGCTCAAATCAATAATACTGAGCCGACGGTGCCCTAATGAGACCTCATTACAGCAAAAAA
>JAOZRC010000761.1:885-2944 GCA_029940345.1 Desulfobacterales bacterium | reverse complement strand
TCCGATGTACCTTTTACGTCAAGTCCCAACCGGGACTGACGGATATCGTGATGCCATAATCCGCTTTTATCCTGATGGTTCAGCAAATATTCAATGATCCCGCGAATGTGTCGTGCGATTTGCTTGTCTTTCATCAGACGCCATGCACCGTTCATCCCCAAAACACCCCATGCCTGCCCCCTGGCAAATATTTTGGCCGGAATTTGTTCGGGCCTTTTTTTCCATTCGGGAAACAAAGGTCGGCCGATAGGCCACACACTTTCATTCGGCCGAAAACAGGCGCGACCCACATAACCTTCAGGCTGTATCAGCGCAGAAATAGCATTGATATAAATCAAAGCAGCTTCAGTATTAACCTGATCATTCAGTTTTGAAAGCTGCCATGTAAGACGGGGAAAAATCGCCGAATCATTAATCTGTCCATGATACCGCCATTCCCTGGCATCCGTATGGTAATAGCCGCGCAATAAACCTGCTGGCGTCATACCGTGCGAAATCATCAGTGTTTCCGCCTGCCTTGCCGCATGTACCATGGTTTTTTTATCTTCGTTTTCGAAGGTAATATCTGCCGCAGTTAAAAGGCCCGCCCCCACAAAAGCCCCGTTAAAAGGCACAACCCATTCAGATAAAACAGGTGATTTCCGGGACGTCATATGAAGATCAGCTGCTTCGGGAAATCCGCCTTTACATTCAGAATGATCCAGTTGAACCGCCAACAACCGTTTTGCCACTTTTAAACTATTACGCCTGAATAAATCATTTCCTGAAAAAGCATACAGTCGTGCAAGGGCTTCCAGACAGATGCCCGTATCCCATCGCCAGCGCGACATTCGGAAGGTATAATCCACCGGATCAAAAAAACTGAACATATCACCGGCCTCAGAGCCTTCACTGACGATGAAAGCACATAGCGCATAACCGGCTTGGATCAACGGATCAGACGCTTGCATCGCATCAGGAACGCTCGCAATCGGATTTATCAATTGTCCATCAGCCTGCAAATTCACAGCTTTAGGCCAGCCATACAAACAAATTTCATTTTCCCAAGGTTGAATACACGTTGGGGGAATATGAAAGCCATTTTTATCACGTTTAAGTCTGGCGCCATTAAAATATGCCTTGAGCGCTATGCCCTTAACAAGCAGCCTTACCTTTTCAGCGCTACGCAGATCAACACGCAAAGCAAGAAAGATGCGTTCTCTGCGTGGTAATAAACGGTGCGGCCGATTATCAGATATTTTCCAAATGCTGCTGTTTTCCATATTTTTAATGTTGTAATTCTTTGAATTTCGCAATAATTCGTTCAGCATTAGCCTTCCATGTATACTGATCGACTGCTTTCTTACGCGCCTTTTCCCCCATAGCCCTGCAACGCTGCGGTTCATTTAAAAGTGAAATAATTTTTCCCGCCCAAAGTTCCGCTTTGCCCGGCGGAAGCAAAAGACCTGAGCCATCTCGTAATAATTCTTCACATTGTCCGATAGCGGTTGCCGCAATCGGTTTTCCCATAGCCATATATTCGAAAACTTTTAAAGGCGAAAAATACTGTGCCCCCTGAGTCGGATATGGCGCCAGCGCAATGTCCATTGCGGCAATATACATGGGTATTTCCTTTTTAGCAACTTTTCCGGTGAGTATCACGGCTTTTTTTAAGCCTAGTAAATCAATTTGCGCTTTCACCCAACCACTGAGGGGGCCATCTCCAACAATCATAAAACGGATATCAGGTCGTTGCTTATTAATTTTATTTGTAATGGTAAGAAATTCTTCAAGCCCACGATATGGCCCAAAACCACCCACCCAGCCTATTATAGGGACTTTATGCAAACTATAACGATTGTAAATCGGTGTTGGATCAACTGAAGGATGGAACATATCGACATCCACACCATTGGGATGAGATACAACATTATGATTGTTAGCTCCGATTACACTTTTTAAGTGTTTGGAAACAACAAAGGCAACATCTGAATTGCATAAGAACCGTATTTCTTGTGTGGGAGCAAAGATTCGTCTATAAAAGGACAATTTTCCCTGTTGATCTGCCTCTTGCGCTAGC
>JAOZRC010000761.1:0-875 GCA_029940345.1 Desulfobacterales bacterium | reverse complement strand
TGACATTGTTGTTGTGTTCATGGAAAAAGGCGCCATTAACCTCCAGAATATGAGGTATATCCAGATTCCTACAAAGTTGAGAAACATCGTGCAGCCCCAAGGCATACCGCTCATACACAGCATCCGGCGCATAAGAAGCAATTGTTGCGGCAACTTGGCTTGCAAAACGTTTTTTATAAGCCAAATCTTCCTCAATTAAATTCAGATGATCTCGAAATTTTCCATAAAAAAAATACTTAGCCTGTAACGAAAATTTTCCTTTGTGATATGCTCAGGCATGGGTTTTGACAGGCAATGTTCGTCAACATTTTTTTTTGAGGAAATGGATTGAAGCCCTAATGATTTGTTTTGTTGTTTGGGGAATTCATGATCACGCCATTTTAGCAGCCTTGCAAACCAGCGGTGTCTTTTTACTCGTTCACCTCTTATCTTAGTTGGAATATCAGGTTGACAGTCTGATGCAACGACATGGACTTCATGTCCGAGACGATGAAGGGCTCTGATCGTTTCCTGTATGTGGGAGCCCGCCCCGCAATCCTGATCTACACATATTCCCGGGTCAGAACTGACATATAAAATTCGCATGAATAAAGCTAAAATTATCCGTTTTTGATTATTTTGCGCCGAAATTTCCGGATAAAAACGTTATGGTTTTGTTAATAGCCGATCTAATTGTCATCACAAAGAAGGTAAAAAGAAAAATAAGCATCCATGTCGCGATCAAACCGATCATATCCTCCCTCCATGATGTAAGTAAATAGCCATATTTAATGAGCGGCACTTGCAATAAATAGAGGGGTAATGAATTTTTACCTATGTACACTCGTGAAGGCCATAATTGGTGATTTTATAATTGATCAATGCCTTAATTCATA
>JAOZRC010000760.1 GCA_029940345.1 Desulfobacterales bacterium | reverse complement strand
GAACCGCTCTCACGCTTTTGCAGCCGATTTAAGACTTTTCAAACAGGCTCTTAGCCCGACTTTCGCGGTTTGCCTATAACGCGTCGTAAGCATGCTTAATTATACTCAGCAAAGCTATAGCAGAGTTAGTGATTTTCAATTTATCCGCAAAGCGGCACTTATTAAGAAAGAAGAACACCTTAATTTCAGGCACTTATTTTATGTAACCGTTCACTCCCCCTACATTCAAACTAACGCGGGACAGCTTCCCGCGCTACAAACTCACGCACGGCGCGATCATGTATAGCGGAAAGCCGTTCCGCTTAAGGAGGGAGTGAACAGTTACTATTTTATGGTTTATCTGATGTTTCCAATGAAAATAAAATCTGTTTTTCGAATTTTTGTTTTAATCTTTTCAAGTTGTATAATCGTGGCTTTGATGGCTGACTCCGGTAAAGCGTCCCGCATCGTTCACGATCCGGTCGGCCGGCAAATGCAAATCCCTGAAAAACCACAGCGAATCATCGCGCTGGCTCCCAGTATCACTGAAATTATTTTTGCATTGGATCAGTCGAAGCGGTTGGTGGGTGTGACCCAATTCAGCGATTACCCCAGTGAAGCGTATAAGTTGCCCAAGGTTGGCTCGTATGTTAAACTTGATATTGAAAAGATCGTGGCGCTGAAGCCCGACCTTTGCATCGCTATTAAGGATGGTAATCCCAAAGGAACGGTCGCCCGGATCGAAACATTAAAAATACCCGTCTTTGCCGTCGATCCTGTCAACCTTGAGACCGTGATGCAAACGATTTCAGCGGTGGGCGAACTGCTTGGGGCGCAACAACGGGCCAAAACACTGGTTCACGGGATGCGCTCACGCATTCGGGATATTGCCGACCGTGTTGCCAGTGTTTCTGTGCGGCCGCGTGTTTTTTTACAGATTGGCGTCGCGCCCATCGTATCGGCGGGCACTGACACTTTCATTCATGAATTGATCCGCAAAGCCGGAGGGCGGAACATCGCTAGGGGGCCGGTAAGCTATCCGCGTTTCAACACCGAGGATATCATCCGCCTTCAGCCCGATATCATTATCATCACCTCAATGGCCCGAGGCGTAACATTTGAAAACGTTAAGGCCAGGTGGCAGCGCTGGAAATCCATACCCGCAGTTTTAAATGAGCGTATTCATATCGCCGATTCTGATCTGCTGAATCGTCCTTCTCCCCGGTTGGTGGAAGGGTTGGAAAAAATGGCGCATCTGATTCATCCTGATCTTTTCGAACCGGCGCTTAAAAAGGAAAAGGAATCTGAATGAATTCCGGCCGTCCGCTTATATTGATGCGCATCTTCCGGGTGTCTGCCATCCTTTTCGTCATACTGATTGCCGCCGCTTATGTGGGGATATCGGTCGGTTCGACAGGCATTGATCTGACGGCGGCAGGCCGCAGTTTATTTGGCCAGGAAGATTTCGATCCCACGCTGGCAACCATTATATGGCAGATACGTCTCCCGCGCGTCCTGCTGGCCGTTATCATTGGGGCCACCCTGTCATCAGGCGGCCTTGTTTTTCAGGCCATTTTGCGTAATCCTTTGGCCGAACCCTATATTCTTGGGATTTCAGGCGGGGCCGCCATTGGCGCGATTATCGGGATATTGATGGGCCTATCCCGTTTTCCGGGGGTTAGCCTGACAGCGTTTGCCGGCAGTATGGGCACCCTCATGGTGTTATTTTTAATCGCTTCGGGCCGGGCGCTGGTGAAAAAGGATGCGTTGCTTCTTTCGGGCGTGATGGTCAATGCCTTTTGCGGCGCTATTATCATGTTTTTAATTTCAATGACCCAGGACAGCCGTTTGCACAATATCATTTTTTGGATGATGGGCGATCTGTCCCTCACCGATATGAAGCAGGCGCTCACACTCGGTATTACTGTAATCCCCTGTTTCATCATAATTTTAGGATGCGCGCATGCCATGAATGTCTTGCTCCTGGGTCAGGAGATGGCTCAAAGCATGGGCTTTAACATCAAATTTATCATTGTGCTGCTTTTGATTGTCACCTCTTTTATGGTCAGCGCTACTGTGGGAAATTGCGGTTTGGTCGGATTCGTGGGACTGGTGATACCCCATCTGTTCCGGCTGCTATTGGGGGCCGATCACCGTGTGCTCGTTCCTGCCTGTATGCTCGGCGGCGGTGCTTACATGACAATTTGTGATATTCTGGCCCGGACGCTTCCCAGTCAAGGCGAGATGCCCGCCGGTGTGGTTACGGCTTTAGTGGGCGCGCCGCTGTTTATCTACCTGCTGAAAAGGTCCGATTCGTGAGCACGGCCATTGAAGTTAAACGCATCGCCCACACTTACGGACAACAGGTCATTGTCGATCTGATCTCTTTCGCTATCCCCCAAGGCTCCTTTTTTATTATTATCGGCCCCAACGGCTCCGGCAAAACCACGTTGATGAAAATTTTGACAGGCAACATCAGGCTGCAAAAAGGAGAAGTAACCATTCAGGGCAAAGATATTCTCGACTACTCACGCCGCGCGTTATCCCAAAAAGTGGCCTGGCTTCCCCAAATGCTCAATTTGAATTTCCCTATGACGGTAAAAGACCTGGTTTTAATGGGGCGTTCTCCCCATCTGGGCATCTTAGGACTTGAAAAGCCCAAAGACCGCGAGATAGCTGAAAATGCCATGGCCTACACAGATGTCACCCATCTGGGAAATTGTTACATGGATCTGCTCAGTGGCGGAGAACAGCAGCGTGTCTTAATCGCCCGAGCCTTATGCCAGGACCCTGAAATCATTTTTTTGGACGAACCCACGGCCGCGCTGGATATCGCCCACCAGATGCGCATCATGGACCTCATGGAAAATCTGAAAGCCGAAAAAAATATCACGGTGGTAATGATTTCGCATGACATCAATGTCGCCGCCATGTATGCCGATTGCCTCTTGCTGATGAAAGCCGGCCGCCAA
>JAOZRC010000117.1 GCA_029940345.1 Desulfobacterales bacterium | reverse complement strand
GGAAGTAGATCAGGAAAAATTGAAAAAGCAAAGCAGGGCAAAGACGGAACTCATAGAAGAAATTAATCAGATGGAGAATGAACTTGAAAAACTCAAAGAAAAGCGATCTGCTGTCTCAAAACACATTGATTTTCAGGATTTACCAGACAATGAGAAATTTGAAAAACTCAAGTCTGGAAGCAGATTACTTCTCAATACTTTAAAAATGATCGATTACCGGGCTGAAACAGCCATGAGTCAGATACTTAAAGAATTTCTTGATAGAGGCCATGACGCTAAACCGATTATACGGGAATTGTTTAATACAGAAGCGGATCTAATTCCCGATCTTAAAGCTAAAATATTAAATGTAAGAGTTCATCGAATGACAACTTTGCGAAATGACGATGCTGTCAAAAAGTTAATGGAAAAATTGAATGAAACGGAAACCATATTTCCAGGTACTGATATTAAACTGCAGTACTATTTGATAAAATAATCTGGTTAGAATGAATTTTTGGTCCCATATTATTTTCCTATAGGTCAGGTATTCTGAGTTTATTTTTTTACGTCATAATTTAATCCTCATCTTTTATCTGCGGCATTGTAATCTCTCAAATTTGAAAATAAGTGCCGCACATCTTCCACAGCCAAATACAAACAAGGCACCAGGATCAGGGCAATTACCGTGGCAAACAAAATACCATACCCCAAAGAAAGCGCCATAGGTATGAGAAAACGCGCCTGTCGGGACGTTTCAAAAATCATGGGCGCTAATCCGCCAAACGTGGTTAGCGTGGTTAAGAGGATCGGGCGGAAACGGCGCACACCGGCGCTGAGAATCGCTTCTGTGGCAGACTTGCCAGATTGATATTCACGATTGGCAAAATTGATTAACACCAACGAATCGTTGACGACCACTCCGGAAAGCGCCACCATGCCCATCATACTGACCAGGCTGAGACTATACCCCATGATCAGATGGCCGATAACGGCGCCAATGATGCCAAATGGTATACACACCATAATGATCATCGGTTGCACATAACTGCGGAACGCCACTGCCAGAATACCGTAGATCACCACCATGGCCATGAGAAAGCCATTTTTGAGGTCACGCATACTTTCAGCAATATCGCGGCGGCTGCCTTCGAAACTGTACTGCAGGCCAGCGTGGCGCATTTGAAGTTCCGGCAGTACGGTCGCTTTAAGATCATCTGAAATCTGGCCGGTCTGGCTGGGCGGATTGACATCCGCGGTCACATTAACGACCCGACGTCCTTCGCGACGGTTAACTACCGTGTAAGCGCGCCCGCGCGTAACCGTCACGGCTTCGTGCAGCGGAATTTCATTTCCCGCTGGCGTGCGCAGCAGTAAGGATTCAAGATCATATTCAGATGCGCTTTCTTTGGGCGGCAAACGCACCATCACCTTCAATTCGTGACGTCCGCGCTGCTGGCGCAGCACTTCGGCACCGTAAAAGGCACTGCGCACCTGTCTGGCAACTTCCTGGGCGGTCAGGCCAAGCGTACGCCCCTCGGGACGCAATTGAAAATCAAACTGCTCTTTACCCAAAGCAAAGCCGTCATCAATATCAGTGACCGCGGGAAAACGGGCGAGGGCTTCGGCAAGTTCAGCGCTGGCCGCCTCAAGTGAATTCAGATTACGATGTGACAGTTCAAGCGTAAGCCCTGCCCCGGAACCCGGGCCGCCCCTCCGTGAGCTAAAACTGATTGATTCCAATCCGGGAACAGAGCCGACTTTTTTGCGCCAGAGATGCGTGAATTCACGCGTCTCCAAAGGTCTTACACCGGAAGGCGTCAGATAGACGACCACTTCGGTGACATGCCCTCCGGAGGTTCTCCGGTGACGGCCGCCGCCGCGACCGATACGCGCCAATATTCCTTGTGACAGCGTTTCACCCCCATTCGCTGCGATAACGGCATCGGCCGCTTCGACCAAACGGTCTTTAATCTCGCTCGTCAGCACCATGGAAGAGCCGTAGGGCAGGATTGCCGTGACCACAGCACGATCGGACTCCACCCGCGGAAAACGCGTCATTCCCAAGCGGCCGCTGCCCACATAAGCAAGCGTAATCAGCAACGCACTCAGTCCCAAAGCAAGCGTCAGGTAGCGCCAACGCAACGCTTTCTTTAAAAAAGGTAGATAAAGGTTGCGCACCAAACGCACAAACCAGCGGCTGAACCGCTGCTGTTGGTTGTGAATACGGCTTTCGATATAGCCGCGATGGCCGTTCTGATGCGCCAGATGCGCCGGTAAAATATAAAGGCTTTCCACCAGAGAGATGATAAACACCGGTGCCACCACGGCCGGCACCATCCAGAATATTTTACCCATAATGCCGGTAATAAAAAACAGCGGCATAAATGTGACCACATTGGTTATAATGCTGAAAACAACTGGCATGGCAACTTCACGCGCGCCGAAGGCAGAGGCGCTTAAAAAAGACCCGCGCCTCTGATTCTGATTTGTCAGGTTGTGATTTACCTGGTTTTGATTTATTTGGCGATGCTCAAAAACATTTTCCCCCACCACGATGGCATCGTCCACCACAATTCCCAAAGCGATAATAAAGGCAAAAAGAGAGACCATATTGATGGAAACGTCAATAAATGGAAGCACTAAAAGCGCTCCCATAAAAGAGATCGGGATGCCCATGGTCACCCAAAACGCCAATCGAATTTCCAAAAACAGGCTAAGCATTCCTAAAACCAAAAACAAACCGATATAGGCATTGCGAAGCAACAGATCGATGCGTTGACGATAGATATCGGAACGGTCCGAACGAACGGCCGCCTGAATTCCGGGGGGCAGCGTGTGGTTCAGTTCCTCAATGATCTGACGCACGGCGCGGGAAACTTCAATCGGCGTTTGCCGCCCCACCCGATACACGTCAATCTCCACCGCGCGTTTGCCGTTATAAGCGGTATATTTTTCATCATCCGCAAACCCATCAATGATGTCAGCAATATCACCCAAACGCACTTCGGCGCCGTTCTCCTTGCTAAGAATGGGCAGACGGGCAAATTCCCGGCCATAATTACGCCGTTCAGTCATACGCAATAAAATTTCACCGCCAGCGGTTTTCACGCCGCCGCCGGGCAAATCAATCGCCGCCTTGCGTATTTTCGCAGCAATTGCATCAAGGGTCAGGTGATAGGTGCGTAAAGCGCTTTGAGGCACCTGAATGCTGATCTCATAAGAGGGTGCGCCAGACAGTTCGGCCTGGGTAATATGCTTGGATTGCAGCAATTGATCGCGGATGTTTTCGGCCAGCGTGCGTAAAACAGATTCTTCCACATCGCCATACACCATCAGGGACAACACTTGGCGGCGGCGTGTGTTGAGATAGACCCGCGGCGTTTCAACATCATTCGGAAACGTTCGGATGCGATTAACGGCGCTCTGAATATCCTGGGTGAATTTTTTGGCATCGGTTCCGATTAGCATTCCGACAAAGACACTGCCGCTGCCTTCACCGGCGCGAGCGCTAATTTCCTTAACGCCGTCGATATCGCGAACCGCGTTTTCGATTGGCAGAATAACGCCTTGCTCGGTTTCAGCGGGACTGGCTCCCGGGTAGGAAGCGTTGATCGTAACCATATCCAGTTCAAAGGACGGAAACACCTCCTGTTTAATATTCCAACCCTGGTACAAACCGCCGATGATAAACACCAGCATCAGTAAGTTAGCGGCCACCGGGTTGGCGGCCATCCATGCGATGGGGCCCTTTGATGATGATTCATTCATTACACAACATTTCCGTGAAATTTTTTTAAAGCCATTGGCTATTCCGCTACATTGGCGTTAACGCCTTTTCACTTTTTAACGCGTAGCGGCATACCGGCCACGGGTGCGCCAAGGGCGCTGATGATAAGTTTTTCACCTTCCTCAAGCCCATCGCGAACATACACAGCTTCACGTTCGCGCCAAACCACATGCGTATCACGGACCGCCAGTACGTCATTGGCATCCATAATCCACAAACGCCGGCCATCGCGCAACGCGGTCACCGGTATGGCAAACAGTTCTTTGAGATGGGGGCCTTCAATTTCAAGATTGACAAAAGCGCCCAGTAGTAGCGGCACTTTATCTTCAGGCATCGACGTATGAAGTCCCAAAGGATCTTTAACAGAGATCAGGATACGTGCCATGCGCCCTTCCGGCTCAAGATCGGCGCGCAGGCGAATCACATGGCCTTGGTAAACGCTCTTAACCTTGGCATCCGGTTTAATCGTAACGCGCGCACCGGTTGCCAGGCTATCGGAAGGGATTTTAATCCATTGCAACTGATTGGCCGGAACCGACGCCTCCACATAGTATTGATCCGTTCCCACCAGCGTTGCCAATGGTGTTTGCGTCGATATATTCGCACCCAGATCGACCTGTTTTTCTTGAATAAGCGCATTAAACGGCGCTTTGATCACAGTGCGCTCCAAATCCAGACGGGCCTTATCCAAGGCCGCCTTGGCCGCTTTTAAAGCCGCCCGTGCATTGGCCAGGTGAGGCTTGCGCAACGCCAATTCCCGATCTTTTTTGCTCACGCTTTTGCCCGAATGAAATAATTCCATTTCACGCTTAGCGATATCCTGATGGCCAATTTCCAGCTTCAATTCATATTGCGCACGGGTGACATCGCTCTGGCGCTGTATGATAGTCAGGCGATATTCACGCGGATCTGTCTTGAGCATCATTTCATCGGCTTGAAAATGCCCGCCGATAACAAATTCCGGAGACAATGCCACCACCCGGCCGCTTACCTGGGAATTCAGCGTCACCTGGCGCGCCGGCATGACCGTTCCCATCGCCTGAATATTGACTTTGGGCGAAGTTCGTTGAACGGTCTGCACATGTACCAATTCGGCTTTACGAACGGGTTGGCGTCGTTTCGCCTTAGGCCCGCTTTTAAAAATAAGATAGGCGCCATACGCCCCCAGCGTAACAACGATCAACGGTAATAATACCCGTATGATCATCTTGCGAAGAGGCGCGGAAGATTGTTTGGTGGATGTGTTATTTGTCATAATATATATTACGATTTTGTAGGTCGGCTGATTCAGATGTTTTTCAAATTCATCAATAGTCAAGCAAAACACTAAAAGGGATTGTATGGCATTGGGAAGACGCGTCCCGCGTGTTGCCAAGTTTCCAACTGACACAGCGCGCCTTGTGGTCTAAGAGGCCTTCGATTTTTGCAACAATTCCTTTGATATTGATGATGGGATGGCGCTGAAACACCTGGGGCAGTCCGTAAGTAAGACTGCATGACAGGCATTTTCCGGGTCTCTGTTTCAATTGAAATTCAAAGTGCAATGTTTTGGCGTTATGCTTAATAAATTTCAGACTGATCTCATAAGCGCCTTCGTTTTTATCTCCGAACAACGCATCAAAAAACTGGTTGGTACGTATTTCCGGAAACAGCGCCTGGGTTTTCCGAGGCGTAAAGAAAGCTTCAAAATTTGGGATTGTCATACGTCATTAGCTCCTTTGATGAAAAGTTGCGGAAATCAAAGCTCAAAAACCTCTTCTTATAACAAATCCGTGCAGGTCGACTAATACTTAAGAAGGCCATAATTTGGGATTTTCATTTTGTGATTAGATTAATAGTGTTCAGGTTTCAGTCCTTAGCGCAAACTTCCTGACACCTGAACACTGACACCTGACGCCTCAAACAATAATTCTGAAATCACAAATTATGACCTTGCCGAGTATAATCAAACAGGCTATAGGAATCAAGACTTCTATTGTCCGCCTCGAACTGGCCAGACATAGTAAAAGTTGCTCATCTTGCGGCCGAAGTACACGTAGCCGCCGAGCATATCCACGACCCAGGCGAGGGTCGTATTGGCCGCATACGATGTTGATGACCAATAGTCGTCCGATATAACATTGGTGAAGGGATCGCCTGAATCAGAACATTTCGCCGCACCCTTTGTGTTTGATATACAAGGATGAAAATAGCGCCGATCACGAAGACTCTCGAGTTCATTTATATTTGGCAGACGCCAGTCATTATAGCCAAGATAAGACTCGCTGTTCAGTAACGCCACATAATCTAAGGCATGCTGCCAGGTTACCCGTCCATTATTCACCGTTAAATCGGTATCAAATTTCGGATCCCTGGTAACCATCAAGTTTGCATCTGGCACCCAAATCAGATGGGTCAGATTATCCGTCACCGTGTTATCCGCATTAATTTTAAATCGGGGCGAGGGCAAGTCTGCACCTTTTTGAAATTCACCATCTTCCCCGGTGTCGACACAAGTCCTAAGGGTCCCATCGGCATCCCAACATTGGGTTTGCCCAGTTGCCAGTCCCGGCGGATTCCCCGCCATACTAATCCATGCCGTTAAACAAATTATTGCCATAGCCAAAAACACAATCTTTCTATACATTTTGAAGCCTCCTTTGATAAATTGATAATTTTTATTGCAAAACGGTATCTGAACCGTTGATAACCATGAATTTAATAATTTTTTTCATGATATTGCAAGCATTGATGCATACCCAAATTAAATCTTGCTATAAAACATAATCATGCTATATTCAATAGATCATTTACGGATAAATTTTCCGACCCAATTTAACCTTATTTTTTGCACAAGGAGATACACATGGAATTAACAATTAACAAAACCGAAAATTTGAAATCGCGACCGGATGATGACAAACTCGGGTTTGGCTCCCTTTTTACAGACTATATGTTTAATATGGATTATAATCCGGAAGAGGGATGGTTTAATCCCCGCATTGAAGCGTATCAGGCCTTTCAGATGGATCCGGCCACAATGGTGCTGCATTACGGCCAGGCTGTTTTTGAAGGGCTGAAAGCGTTCCGCAACGAAGCCGGCGCCATTTCACTTTTTCGCGCCCGGGACAATTTTAAACGTTTAAATCGGTCATCCCGTGCGCTCTGCATTCCCGAAAGCGACGAAAATTTTGTTTATGATGCACTGAGGCAGCTTCTAACTGTCGAAAAAGAGTGGGTTCCGCATTCTCCCGGAACATCTTTGTATATTCGTCCTACGATTATCGCCACGGATCCCTTTTTGGGAGTGCGCGCTTCCCACACCTATCGCTTTTTTATCATTCTTTCTCCCGTGGGCGCTTATTATGCCGAGGGCTTTAACCCGGTTAAAATCTGGGTTTCCAAAACGCATGTGCGCGCGGTAAGGGGCGGACTGGGCGAAAACAAAGCGGCGGCCAATTATGCGGCCAGTTTATACGCTGGCGAACAGGCGCATAAAAACGGTTACACCCAAGTGTTATGGTTAGATGGCGTTGAGCAGAAGTATGTGGAAGAGATCGGTGCCATGAATATTTTTTTTGTTATCAATGATGAACTGATCACCCCCATGTTAAACGGAAGCATCCTTCCAGGAATCACTCGTGATTCGGTGATGCAATTAGGGCGGCATTGGGGCATGACCGTAACCGAGCGTCAAATCAGCATTGATGAAGTGTTCGATGCTCACAAAGCGGGTACGCTCCAGGAAGCGTTTGGCACGGGTACGGCTGCGGTGATTTCGCCGGTGGGTGAACTCAAATATGATGATCAGGTCATTACGATCGGAGAAGGCCAAGTCGGCGCTGTTTCGCAAAAACTGTATGATGCGTTGACCGATATTCAGTACCGGCGCGTTGAAGATCCTTTCGGATGGGTTGAGGAGGTCTGAATTGAATCAGCCAGGTAACACTGCATATCTGACCGACTTTGTAACAAAAATGAAAGCTGAAACGCTTCCGGATGTTGTGATTGACGTTTTCACCTATTATTATGCAAAAGTGGTTAACGGTGAAACCGGGTTGTTGTCCGACAAAGAGATTAGCGCTGTCATGCCGGATGAAGTGCGCGACGCCGCCGATCTCAGTAAATACGCAACTGCCGGTGAAGAAGCATCAGATCACGCCGTTCAGATTGTGTTAAACGGCGGCCTGGGCACCAGCATGGGACTGACGGGCGCAAAATCACTTTTGAAAGTCAGGGAAAATCGTTCTTTTCTTGATATCATTGTCGCCCAGGCCGCCCAACGGAAGACACGCTTGTGTCTGATGAACAGTTTCAGCACCGATCAGGACACCCGGGCCGCTTTGAAAAAAACAGACCTGCAACCGGTGCCCATGATATTTCTTCAGCATAAATTCCCCAAAATTTTGCAAAAAGATCTGTCACCGGCGAAGTGGCCTTCTGATCCGACGTTGGAATGGAACCCGCCAGGCCACGGCGATGTGTATCCGGCCCTTTATGCATCAGGACTGTTGGATAAACTGCTTGATGCCGATATTCGTTACGCCCTGATTTGCAATGCGGACAATCTGGGCGCACGCATGGATATGACGTTGTTAGGCTATTTTGCTAAAAATCAATTTCCGTTTATGATGGAAGTCGCATCACGTACGCCGGCCGATAAAAAAGGGGGGCATCTGGCGCGGCATCTGAACGGCCGCCTGATTTTGCGGGAAGCGGCCCAATGTCCTGCTGACGAGATAGATGCGTTTCAAAATATTGAACACTACCGCTTTTTCAACACCAATAATATATGGGTCAATCTTCAGGATTTAAAGCAACTGATTAACCAACAAGGCGCGATCCTTTTGCCCATGATTTTAAACCCCAAAACATTAAACCCGCGTGATGATGCCAGTCCGGCGGTGCTGCAAGTTGAAGCGGCCATGGGGGCGGCGATCTCTTTGTTTGAAGGCGCTACGGCAGTGAAAGTTTCGGGCGACCGTTTTTTCCCGGTAAAAAAATGCAACGATCTGTTGGCGTTGCGCTCCGATTGTTTTATTTTTTCTGAAACCGGTGCGCTGATTCAAAATCCGGATCGCCGTCTTCCGCGTATAAAAATTGATCTTGATCCCCAGTACTATGGAAAAATTGATCTTTTTGACCAGCGCTTTCCCCAAGGTACACCTTCACTGGTTGATTGCGCATCACTGACAATCAAAGGCGACGTTCGCTTTGAAAGCGATGTAACCATTCAAGGCAACGCTGTGTTGAAGAACACGAGCTCTTCAGAAGCAGTTGTTAAAAAAGGAACATTGATCGACGATGATTTACAGTGGTGACTGATCGGACCGCAAGAAAAACCAATCTGCATTAATTATACAATGTGGAAAAAAACCCGATATTTGAACAGATTTTAGCATTTTTATTTTGATTTTCCCAGTCAGCACCCGTAACCTGAAGCTCGCACTCCGCTAATTCGGAAAACAAAAATCGGATCAGTATCCATAAACAAAAGGGAAAGACAATGGGTCAGCCACAGGAAAAGGAACTAGCCATCGAGACGATTGAGCCGAATATAAGCCATATTATAACGGAAGATGATGAACCGATGGATAATATTTTTTCGGAAAAACAACAACGACTGCTAACAGAATCTTTAAACACTTCCTGGAGACCGGGACGGCCATTTCTCGCTTTGGCAAATGTGGGCATCTTTTACGGTGTCAATATGCCGCCCATTGTTCCAGATATGTTTCTCAGTATGGATGTCAAAGCGGCCAAAGATATCTGGAAAAAAAAGAATCGCTCCTATTTTATCTGGGAATTTGGAAAACCGCCGGAAATCGTTGTAGAAGTCGTTTCAAACCAAAAAGGCGGTGAAGCCGATCGCAAATTAAGGAAATATGAGCAGATCAGGGTGGCATACTATATTATTTTCGATCCTCAACGTCTGATTCAGAAACAGGAATTGCGGATTTATGAATATTCTTCCGGAGGATACATCCCGAAAGCGGACCGCCAGTTAACCAAGTTGGATATCGGTGTGACATTGTGGGATGGTGACTTTGATGAAATCCCCGCACGCTGGCTGCGCTGGTGTGATCACGACGACAACCTGATTCCGACCGGATTTGAGAGCGTTGCGAATGAAATAGCGCGCACTCAACGTGCTGAAAAAAAAGCAGAACTACTGGCAGCCAAACTTTTATCTTTGGGGATTGATCCGGAAACAGTGGAAAATTCGCTTTAATCGAAAGCATTAATGAGAATCGGGAATCTATCATTCATTTGTTTACACTTTGTCCCGTTATGGACATAATATCTATAAAAATAAACCTGCAAGTACGAAAAATCTATACGGGCATGTGTATAAGGAGGGATTCGTGAATTATCAAAAAAGAATCTACGAATTTGATCAAAAGATATTAGAGTGCCAAAATTTTAAAAATGATGGCCTATGTTTCAAAGAATTGACCGATATATCAGGAAGCAAATACAAACATGGTCCGGAAATTTCCTTTGTGGGGAAAAGATATGGAGAAAAGAACTATCCTAAAATTCTATTTACCAGACTAAATCCTACTTGGAATAAAGAAATTGGATGGTTTGGTACTAAGGAGTCAATATCAGAATATCAATCCAAAAATCCTGATTTTCCCTTGGACGAACTTTTTCAAAAATATTTGAAGGGATGGAACGAGAAGAATAAAATTTACCGGGGATTGTGGGAAGCAGGAACTGTTACAGGGCATAAAAATGTTAGTCGAAAACCAGGAGAAGACAAAAGAAATAATCCTAAATATGGTATTCAAGTTATAATTGAAGAAATGATTAAACATAGTGTCTTTCCAAAAGACAATGATTCACCTTTGCAATGGTGCGCAATAAACAATTTGATTAAATGTTCAGGTAAATTTAAAAATTATAATCCCAATAAAGAAATGATAAAAAATTGCTCGTATTACGTCGATGAAATAGAAATCCTTGAACCAGATATTATTGTTGTTATGGGGAAAAAAAATCACGAGTATCTTTCCCGAGAACTTGATATAAAGCAAAAAGGTGATTTGTTTTATTTAATAACTGCAAAAGGACAGGAAATTCAATACTGGAAATTCTTACATCCTAATGGGCAAGGAAAGGGCACATGGAAAGCTGTTGGTGTTAATAATTTATGCGGTGGACACGGATTTAATAGAGCTCTTGGAGAAATTGAACACTATCGGTATAAATCAGGACCAAATGGTGAGAGCACTGAAAAACTATTTAACTATGTTCTAAGATTGGTTTATGAATGCAAACAATTGGGGAAGGAGTTCTGCTCGAAAGAATTCCTGACAAAGGAACCATACAGGATAGAACAGTTAAGCAGGGAGTTTTCGCCTGCCTATATATTCACTGAATTATACGGTGTGACTTTTCCTGACCAAAAACTCATCGGAAGCATAAGAGCCT
>JAOZRC010000759.1 GCA_029940345.1 Desulfobacterales bacterium | reverse complement strand
CTATAAATTCGGGCCTATAAATTCGGGTCTGCAAAGCTTGGGAACGAATACCGACATTTTCAAAACACTCCCCCAGCAATTTATCTAATCTGCTATCCCATTTTTATTACCCTCCACAATTGAAAAACGCCATGCACAAAACCATTCGTCAGGATGTTTATCTGGCGGGCAGCCAATACATTCGATTTGGATACGCGGATCAATCGCTTTGGCAAAATAGGTGTATTCTACAAGACCCCCCGATTTACAAGGGTAATCTTCAAGCCCTTTGCGTTTACGAGCCGCCTGAACACGGCATTCATTCATCTCAAATCTAAAACAATGCGGTCCTTCATCTACAAAAGATTGGGTGTTGATATTGGCATAAAGGCGAAAATTAAGCGCCTTTTTCAACCCTTCCAGTCCGGCTTCAGACGGCAGCCCTAAAAATGCTTTGATTGACCGCGCTTCAAACGGTGAAAATTGCCGCCAGGCGGAATCGTTGCAGCGTTTGGCGTCGTTCATTCCGCAAACAGATTCAACGGCCTGAAACCAAACACCGTCATTAACCAACCAATTAACACTGACTGCGTCCATCAAATCTTTCAACGCATCCGGGGACATATTTAACATTGAAGACGGTACGCCGTCCTGCATTTCAAAACCGAGAACTTTGCCAAGCCGTTTCATCTGGATTCCATAACTGCGTTCAAAGGCGGTTTCAAGCAAATCCAACGCTTTTTCCAACCCCATTTGATGCTTAACTTCAGCAAACCATAAGGCATGGTGAATGGCAATACGATGGAACATGTCTATAATTAAACGGGCGCTGTCTTTTTTATCGAGTTCATCAATTGCGTTAATATTATTATTCATTTTATCATCTTATTCAAATCTAATAGTTTAGGTATCAGCCTTTAGCGCAAATGTCCTGACACTTGACACCATAATTTTAAAAATCACAAATTATGACCTTGCCGAGTATAACAGTGCAGGTTTCAGTGTTCAGCAGAAATTTCCTGACACCTGAACACTGACACGTGATTTTAGCCTTCGTACATGACTGCCAGGATAGTTGCCTGATCGTTTTTGGCGGCAATCAAATGGGGCGTTGTTGATAAATAATAAACACTGTCACCGGCTTCAAGGTCTAATGAATCCTCGCCGATTTTCAAATTGACAACACCGTCAATAACGTAGATAAATTCCTCGCCGTCGTGGACGGACCTTTCACCACTCTGATTTTCTTCCAGCCGGACAAGCAGTGCTTCCATGTGCCGGCCTTTTACATCCGGAGCCAGACTCATATATTTATATGCCTTTTTTTGTCCTTTGGAAGAGGTTGATCTGGATATGACGCGGCGTTCATTTTGACGTGTGACTGAATACAGCTTATCGCCAACGCCTGAAATCAGACGACTGAAAGCGCTGTCTAAAGCTCTAGACAGTTTCATCAGGGTGCCCAGTTGGGGTTTAATTGTATTTTTTTCAATGCCGGAAAGAAACTCAACATCGTATCCGGTCATTTGGGAAAGTTCCTCAATAGACATTCCTTTTTTTTCACGTAATAATCGGATTCGGTTGCCAATGTCTTCAATGTTGGCGTCTGTGGGTGTTGCTATGTCACCGGTCAGGTCTTCAAAAAAATCCACATTAATATGCGGCTTTGTTTCCTTGGAATTCATATTTAACCATCCTTAACTTATACTTCAAACTTCGAGCGTTTCTAATGCCATCCTTGGGGCAACTTCTGCCCGGGTTTTTCACCCAATTTGGCTTTCACTTTTTGTAATCCGGGTCTGGCATATTCCAGGTGCCCTTCTTTTAATGTACGGCCGTTAATGACAGCTTCGGAACGTAAACGCCGGCCAATGGTTTTTTCCATCTGGCGCCCCAGCCAAAGGATACGATCCACATCATAGCCATGCGAGATTCCCATTTCATCAATTTGAACCAGTGTGTCCTCAAGCGTCACCAGTCCGACGTAACGGGGGTCGTCATAATAATAATCACCGGTTCCTTTAACGGGACAGTCGTCCAGAAAATTGGCCGGTTGTCCGCCGAGTCCGCCAAGGGTGGCCTCGAAATTAATAATGCCAGCATGTAAGGCTGCTAATATAGATGCTGACGACACTCGTTTAGTTTCATGGAAATGGGCGATATGGAGGCGCGCATCAGGTAGTTCGTCCAAAATCATTGAAAAATAGCGATAAACATCCGGAGCCGAGGCACTTCCGTCGTGGTCCGCATGTTCGACGTCATGGGCGCCGATATCAAGCCAGCGTCTGGTGAATTCCACCGCATCTTTAAGCTCAGTGGCACCGCCGATCGGGCTGCCCCAGATCGTACTGACGGTTCCGCACATCACCATACCGGCGTCATTGCATTTTTGAATGGATCGCTCCGCTTCCTTCCAGTAATTGGGTAATGTCGTACCGGAATTGGCAAAATGGTGTTCTTCTTCGGTGGAAACCATCATCAAAAGACGATCCGGCCCGATTCCTTTTTGTCTCAGTTCGATAGCTCGATCCACCGCGCCTTCCCGAATGGTTATGGCCGTGAAAACAATATCGTCGTATTTCACTCCTTTTTTTGCGCAACGTTTTTTAAAACGGTCACTGCGCATATGCGCCAAAAGCGTTTCCGCATCACTAAACTGGGGCATTAAAAAAGGACTTCCCAAATTCGTAACTTCGATATGGCGGCATCCGGCAAAAATAAGCTCTTCAAGATAGAATTTTTTTGCAGCCGTAGATATAAATTTTTCTTCATGCTGCAAGCCATCCCTGATCGTTATATCACCGATTGTCACTTTTTGGGGCATCTTGGGAAAAATTTTCCAGTAATCATATTCTGTCATCGTTGTGTACCTCTCCTTAGGTAAAGTTGCCAGTCTTTGTATATTTTTAGTTTATAAAACCATTATAGTACTACTTTGTTAGATTAAATATAGCCAATTGAAGCAATTAGACGACCTGAT
>JAOZRC010000758.1 GCA_029940345.1 Desulfobacterales bacterium | reverse complement strand
AAACATCCTCAAAAGGACATAATATAATGTCAAGAATTCTGATATGGATTTGTATGCTGATTGCGATGTGTTCGTTTAACGGATGCAATCGGCATTCAAATCAATTAACAATACCGGTCGATGAGATAAAAATAGAATCTGATAAAGCATCCATGTCGGATCAGAAATCATCGGCAGTACGCCAGCAGATTAACACTGCACATGGACAAAAATATAGTTTAGCTATTTTCCCTTGCAAAATTATAGATTCTCGATCAGCATCAACCACAATGACCTATAAACATAGTATCAGTACTATTTATCCGAAAATAAGAGAATATGATGAATTCAATGTTAAATATTCATTTGATCAAACCGAAGCGGGCGGACATTTTTCTTCATGATCGCAAAGTCGGACGGTTGGAACGCAATCCCAACGGATACCGCTTTCAATATGATCTGAACTACCTTGACCTGCCGGATGCGAAACCGGTGAGTCTTACATTTCCTCTGTCAGATAAGCCTTATGAAAACGACGCCCTGTTTCCATTTTTTATCGGCCTGCTGCCTGAAGGGTGGTTTTTGGATATTACCTGCCGGGTGTTGAAAATTGACCCTGCAAACACGTTTGACCTTCTTTTGGCTACTTGCGCCGACTGTATCGGGGCTGTCAGTGTTATTCCGGTGAATGAAGAGGACCGGTCGTGAAAAATATTTGCCTATCCTGCCAAATTTCAGCCAGGGAGTCCGTACTTGTCAACGGCTATCATTCCGAATGCTCGCAGAAACTGTTTGACACTTCCGAACCGCCCGAAATCCTTTTCGGAACCGCAGATATTTCAATTGAAGTTCAGAAAATGGCGGGTAAGCTATCGGTCTCCGGCGCCCAGCCTAAACTGTCCCTGATGCATGATCCGGCAAAACAGCATCTCAAAGTCGTCGCTTTGGGCGGGCGGTATATTCTGAAACCTCAGACAGACCGTTTTCCATTGCTTCCGGAAAATGAAAATCTTTGTATAAATATCGCCTCGCTTTACGGCTTGGAAGTTCCGGTGCACGGACTTATTCCGCTTGCAGACGGCCGGTTGGCGTATATCGTTAAACGTTTTGACCGACTTGGCCACGGTAAAAAAAGACATCAGGAAGATTTTCAGCAACTGCTGCAAAAAAAAGACAAATATAACGGCTCTTATGAACAGATATCCAACTTTATCAAAAAGCATTCGGAGCGTGCCTCGTCTGATTTGAAAAAGCTATATGAAAGCGCTCTGCTTTTTTTTGTGCTGGGAAATGGTGACGCCCACCTGAAAAACTTTTCGCTGATGCATAACGCAACCGTCGGGTGCCATCTCTCACCGTCCTACGATATTGTCAGTTCAAGATTGGTGCTGCCGGCAGAGCGGGAAGAGATGTGTTTGAGTATTCAAGGGAAAAAAAACCGTATCACCGCAAAAGATTTCATCCGGTTGGCACAACATTTCGGTCTGAGCAGCCAGCAGGCGGATAACATTCATAATCGCCTGTCCGCGCTTCTGCCGGAAATTGAAAAGCGGATTAAGGAGAGTTTTCTGACAACGCGCTTAAAAACCGGTTTGCTTGAAATTTTCAGGGAAAGAATGAAACGGATTTGAGAAATCGTAAAAACGGGGGACATCATACCTATAATGCCCAAACTCGGCAATATGCCGGGTTTCGCTGCGCTTTAACCAGCTCTCATGGTGCAAGCACACAAATAGGTCACACTCAATTATTTTTATCGTTCGCAGACGGACTGAAAACGATTTTATTGCAAATACCTTTCTATCTCCTCAACAAATTGATGAAAATCTTTATAACCGCTGATGATGTTTTTGATCAACAATGTATCGTCAATCGTCCAATATCTGTGGACCAGACTATGACGAAAGTGCATAAACGGTTTTAATTTATTAAACAGTTTTTCCGAAATGACCCCGGTTTTATAGCCTTTTGCAAGCGTATCAAGATATCCGCTGACTGCCAGACCTTCCTTTTTAGCAAGCAGATGTTGAAGGATGTGAGCGATCCCTTCGGCGATTTCGATTAAAATATATTTGGCAGCCTTCAATTCCACAGAATCCGGCGCAAGTTGATTTTTTTGGATTAAGCTTTCCAAATCGGAACTGTTTTTCGTGATTTCCACCAACAATCGATTGATGCGTATATTATCAATATTCATCTGATGACCTCGTCAATAAGCCCCTCACAGGTTCGGTATTTCAGTCCGTACTTTTCGATAAATTCGGTTCGCGTCTCAAAATCTTTATCAGCCAACAAGATATTTTTTTCAAAAATGCGTTTTAAAAATATCAGCGTGAAGATATCGCCGTTTTCAACAAGGCCATTGATCACCCGAACATCATAAAAATCGACCGCCAGACCGGTTTTGCCGGATAATTCGAGTTTGAGATCGGCTGATAAACGCAAAGGATCACATCCGTGGGCCGCATACACAGCAATATCGATGTCTGCGTAACTGTCCGATTCAACAAAAGAACCATAAAGATAAGCAAATTTAACATCTTTATCATCGGCAAGGATTTTTTTGATTATTTCTAAATCGGGCGTTTGCATAATGTTTCTTTCACAAAGACAATTTTACGGATGGAATACCGCCCGTTTCTAACCGCCATACTTACAACAGTAATCACGATAATATTTATAAATGCGAAAAATTACGGCAAAGGTTTCGCAATGCTGAAAAGTTAAAACACTATCACAACCAACAACCAATTAAGCACCCGGCCATATAGTTTGCAGAATTTAAAAAACATCTGAATCAGAATTCTCAGAATGAAAGAATAAACACAATTCTGTAAATTCTAAAATCCTGTAAATTCTGATTCAGACAATTAAAGCATGGCCAAATGCAGATTGATTTATGTGCTTTTGCCACTCTTTAGTTTAGTTGACACATGTGATCTGTGAAATTATCACGCATCCCTCAGTAGGATGATAACAAGAGCTA
>JAOZRC010000757.1 GCA_029940345.1 Desulfobacterales bacterium | reverse complement strand
TGAATTTCATTTTCTACCGTAATTACGCGTAAAAAGCTTAACGATAACTCATAAACTAATGTACGTCCCGAAATGAATACCTGAAATCGCAATGATCAGCGTTATCCATGATGGTCTGAGTGCGATGCAGGGTTGCGCCCGGGTTGAAGCCACTGATCAGAGCGAAATCCCGGTTGCACGAGAGCAGTGTTCCCATATCGGCGATATCAAGAGATCGATACATCTCGGCATACCGGCAACGAGTGACATTGAAATGCAGTTCATTATCCCTGTCACGCAAAATGTCGATTGTAAGGGCGTTGTCTTTCATCCAGTATTGCAGGGAATCGAGAAAATGGGCGGCAGTGTTCCCGCCCATGCTCTTCGCCAAGTCCGCACCCTGCCGCCGGGCGATCTTAATAATGGTGGAATGCAGAACATCTTTTACACCATCTTCACCGAATCGCACGCCAATGTCCCGAATAATCGGGGCCAGGATGCGGGCTTCCACCTCTCTCCTGACAAGCACACCGATTTTCTGTGTAAGGGTGTCTTCTGAAAGATTTTTTACCTTTTCCATCGGAACTCCTTTATTCCCCGATGATTTTTACAAGCACGCGTTTTTTGCGGCGTCCGTCAAACTCTCCGTAAAATATCTGTTCCCAGGTTCCGAAATCAAGTTGGCCGTCGGTCACAGCCACCACCACTTCACGTCCCATGATCTGGCGTTTCATGTGGGCATCAGCATTATCTTCGCCAACATTATGCCGGTACTGGGAAACCGGCTCATGGGGTGCGATTTTTTCCAGCCAGATATCATAATCGTGATGCAAACCGGATTCATCATCATTGATAAACACCGATGCGGTGATGTGCATTGCATTTACGAGCACCAGCCCCTCTTTTACACCGCTTTCGGCAATGCACGCCTCCACATCGGGCGTGATGTTAATGAACGCCCTTCGTGTGGGAACTTCGAACCAAAGCTCTTTCCGATAATTTTTCATCTCATTCTCCCGTTGAAGAATCAATAACCATTTTTACTTTGGCAGTCCATTTTTATCGTATCCAAGAATTTCATCTGGTGTTTGGCTATCCAAAAGCGGGAGAGCCGCACAATTCTTACCAATTTCCAATAATTCACTCCCCCCTGATCTGCCAAGTAAGTCATACCAAAACATATTAAATTTAATGGCTTACTGTTATTGAAAAAATTGGGCCAATGGCCAAATAAAAAAGTTCGCTGCCATGCTCTGCGTGAGAACGTATGTCGCACCCTGCGTGGTGACATAATGCGTCTCGGCCAGAAAAAGGTTCCCACGCAGAGCATGGGAACCAGAGGGGGATGTAAACGGTTACCCTGATTCAATAAGTTTGTAATTGATTTTTTGCGATAAAATAACAAGTAATTGTGTAGACCTGAATATCATTCATAATATCTATTACAGAAGTATCAAAGTCAAGTATATAAAAATCTGACTGGATAGCAGTACTGATTTAATATTATCAGAATAAAATATTATGTTGGTAGCCTCTGAAAGCATAGCACTGTGCGATTGGGCTGATTTCAACGTCTTTCGCCAGGTGGCGGAGGAGGCAGGGGGAAGCCGTGACGATGATCCTGACGCAAGCCAGGCGGCGGTCTTCTCGGTAAGGGTCCCTCCTCTCTTCGATGGAATTCTATGGGATGCTTAACACCCTGCCTCGGTGTTTGCAAGGGCAATCCTGACGGCAATGGTAAAAGTATTTCGGTTTTTATCTCCGGCAACTCTGCTAAAGGTTGAGGATGTTTCACAGGGTTGTTTGATACGCCGCATTCCTGCCGGAAACTGATCAGCCGGTGTGCGTTCCCGAGACTGTTTTAACTCTTCCATGGCGCAAACCATGGGAAACAATTCGCGAATCTCTTCAGCCAATTGCGGATATTTTTGCTGATATTCCGACATCCGGGAATGCTCTCCGCGACGCCGGCGATCCATGAACTCTTCTGCCAATTCATCTATCCGTTCACTACTCAGGTCATCACGCATCATCTGCCTCCGTGAAAAAACCGGAACGATCGGACAAGACCGCTTTCAGGCGTCGCAACGCCCGAACATAGCGAATGCTGGCCGCTTTTTGAGCGATTCCGAGGGCCGTGGCCGCTTCGCTGTTGGTCAGTTCTTCAAAATGCCGAAGCGCCAGGATTTCCTGATCCAGGGGATCCATCCCGCCCACGACCTCGGACACTTTCTCTAACAGTTCGTGACGGCTGACCAATTGACTAGGGGAAGTGGCACTGTCAGCCAACTGGAAAATCAGCGAAGAGGAAGTGCTCTGAGGATAGATGAGTCCATCCAAGGCGACCTCGCAACGCATGTCGCGCCCTTGAGCGCCGATATGGCGGCGATACAGATCGATAAGCGTTTGACAAACGATCATTCGCAACCAGAGAAACGACGATTTGAAAGAATTTTTAACAAAATGATCCAATCGCTTAACCGCGTCAATGTAAGCATCTTGAAGAACATCGTCAGGCTCCAGGCGGCGGCGGAGCATGGGATTCATGCGGAAATGAACAATGCGCCACAGGCGCATGCGATGAAGGTCGAACAGTTCATCCAGCGCCTGTTTGTCACCTTGCCTGAGATGACGTTCCAATTTGTTTATGCGACTCTGTTCCGGATTCATATCTGTTAATCCACGCTGTTTTTAACCACTCTGATGTTGCATCAAATCGATCCAAAAAGCAAATCAAACCAATAATTTTATTCATGCCTGTAGAAAAAACGTCTGTGTTTACGTTCTTATATCTCAGGGAGAAAAAAACTTAATTGATATTTTCTGATTATAACGGATTTGGGGGGGGAATAACAAACTTGACAAATTATAATTTTTACCTCGAAAAGGTCAGGTAATATAGCCTGGGGTCACAACCCCAGGTTCGTGAATAGAAATGACAGCAGCGCCCTGAAGGGGCGCGGTATGGTTAATCCCATCTGTTTCAC
>JAOZRC010000116.1 GCA_029940345.1 Desulfobacterales bacterium | reverse complement strand
GCAACTTTTTCAGCCGAACGCCCGAACAGTTCGCGCACCTCTGCCAGATCAAGATGTTCGTCACGCCATTGAACGCTGTTTTCCTGAACGATGCTGGTTATATGTTCATACTTGCCGCCCAAAGCGCTGATTTTATCCGCCAGCGGAATGCTGTCTTTAAAAGAGATATGATGCAAAAGGATATATTCAATAATATTCGGCGTTTTGGGAGAAGCGGAAAGCACCGGTATGATAATGATACTGCGGTCATCTTTACGACCGATGCCGATAAAGACATTGCCTGTACGCACGATTATTTTTTTGGAACCTTTTAACCGGTTGTCGCCTTCCACACGCGAAGTTAACGGTTTTAATGAGCCTTCTTTCTTAATGATTTGAATCGTGGTCAGGTCAGTGGTTTTTCCCAAAAGGTTCAATCCGTCGATGCGGTAAAGGATTGATCCTCGAATTTGGGCGACAATGCGTTGGAGGTTTTGAAGCACCAAGATATTCCGGTTGGTCATTTGGGCGACGCTGAGGTCGCAGGCCTCCAGCGAATCAAACAAAATGCCTTCCATTTTAGATATAATCCGACTGGTACCCACAGTCACCGTTTTGGCCTGATGTTTAATGGCATCCACCGGCCGTAACATCTGGTTAATCGCCTGGCCGGAGTATTCAAACAAGGTGTCCAGCATATTGAGGGCCGTGCCTTTTTTACCAAAATCCAATTCAAAATCGGTCATCGGCAATTTGCCCGCTAAATATTTTAAAAGCAGGGCCAGATCAGACGCCTTGGCGATATTCATCGGAAAACGCCGTTCCGATTTAACTGCTCTGAATTGGTTGTAAAAACGGGTGATTTTTTCACGAAACGCTTCTTCCAAGACAACCTCATAAATGTTCATACCGCTGGCCGTATACGCATTCACCATTCGACGAATGTCTTCCTGGAAGCGGTATAGAAACCGGGAACCGCTATTGATGGATAAAGCGGCGTAATACCCCCAAATATGGCCCACCAGCGTGTTCATAATCGGAGCCAAATGTTCACTGACCACGGGCACATGAAAAATAGCGGCCGCATATTGATCGAAACGCGTTTCACCCTCATCGGCAATCACAATCGGCGTGGCTTTGTGCGCATGAAAAATAGCGGTGTCTTTAATAATATCACCGATAACCTGTTTGCGCGCACCGGCGGCGCATACCAGGATCAACGGCTCGGCAGACAGATCAATATGTTTTTTATCTTCTACAAAATCAGATGAAAGGGTTTTATAGCACAGTTCGCTTAACTTAATACGGATCTCATCGGCAGACGCCTTATTGGGGCCGCTGCCCACCACCGCCCAGTAGGTTGTAACCGCAGTCAGGCGACGTGCTGAACGTTTGATCGGTTCCTGCATTGCCAAAATACGTTGCATCTTATCAGGAAGACGCGATAATTCCCTGATTTCATCAGTAATGAACTGATCTCCGCGGCGTCCGGTCAGTTGTGCCATATTCAGACAGAGCAGCGCACCGGCCACGATTTGGGAATAAAACGCTTTGGTTGATGCCACTGACATTTCAATATCACGGCCGCTGCTGGTGTACATAACGCCGTCAACTTTAAATGTGATATCAGAATCCCGGCGGTTGACAATTGCCAGTGTGTGGGCACCGCGTTTTTTCACCATATCCACGGTGCGATTGGTGTCCGTTGTCGTTCCGGACTGGCTGATCGCTATGACCAAAGCATCCGCCATAATCTGTTCATCATCTTCGTTGCCAAGCTTAAAACCACTCAGTTCGGATGCTTTTAAAGCGTTTATCTGGATACTCGTATCATTCATATAATAGTCAAAAAGATTGGCGCAAGCCAAAGCGGCCACGCCCGCAGTTCCCTGCCCCACAAAAAAAACGCGCCGGATTTTAGTAACCGAGGCATCTGCTTGCAGCGCTTCACGGATTGATTCCGGAAATGTGTTTTCATCCAGGGCAATCAGATACTGATCCTCATCACCGGGTTCACCAGGCTTGATTTTCCAACGATTTTCCAGTGTTTTGGCCACAGATGCCGGTGATTCGGAAATCTCTTTTAGAAAATAATGCGAATAGCCCTGACGATCGATATCACGCGATGTGATTTCCGTATGTTTGATATCGCTTTCTGAAAGTTCGATAGGCGTGCTGTCGTAGTAACATGCTTTTATACCCGCTAAATCGCCGCCGCCTTCCTGATCAAGGATAAAAATTTGACCTTGGGTGGGACCCCGCTGTCCTTGGATCTGTTTTTCGCCATCCAATTTAAGATAGCGGGAAGTTTCTTCAACAAATCCGTACACTTCAGATGCCGGCATATAATGATCAGGCGAAAGTCCGATAAAAATTGCCTGGCCGCTGCCTTTTTGCGCCAAAAACAGTTTCCCCGGCGCACGATCCGTGTGCATTGATATTGCATGAGAGCCTTTGAAGTCATTCACTGCCAAACGAAACGCCTCTTCGATGCCAGCGCCGCTTTTTAAATATTTTCGGATTTGAAGCGGAATGATTTTGGTGTCGGTGGTGATCTCTTTATCAATCAGATCCCCCGTTTGTTCATAATCGGCTTTCAATTCGATGTAATTATCGATATCGCCGTTAAGACAAACGTGAATGATCGGTTCATCCGAATCAGCCTGCGGTGTGGTTCCATCCACCGGGTGACAATTGGGTTCGGTGATTTCGCCCACAGATGCCCAGCGCGTATGCGCACTGACCGTATTATAGCGGTGGTCGGCACTGGCCAGTAATCCCAAAAAAGGGTCTGTTTTGATCTGATTGCGTAAAAACCGAATATTATCACCCAAACTACCCACTTCGTTGGCAACCTTGTAAACCAGGGATACGGCTATACACGGGTCGCCTTCCCGGTCCTCGAATTTACGGACATCAACGCAGTTGTTCACTAAAACAGATTGATCTTTACGCGCATCCAACTGCGTGGCCAGTTGGCTGTCCGCAAGCGCTGCCATGACAAATTTATATTCGGCTTCGCTAAGGACAAACAGCAGGGAAATACCGGCGGAATCACGTCCCCTGACTTCCAGGCGATCAATACTGTTAAGCACCGCGTTGATATGCCGGTATATCTTAATCAACGCAAACGTGGGCGCCAAATTGGCATACCCGATCAATTCATTGATCTTGGCGCAATTATCTAAAATTTCCCAGTTTAGACGCCAGGAGCTATCTTTTAATATTTCAATTTGTTGCGCAATCGTCGTAACGGTTTCAGCATCAAGGCGTCCCATTATCCGCTGCAAGGCGGACGCTTCCGTTTCTATAATTTTCGTGATCTGGTCAGCCAACAGGGTTAGTTGGGCTTGATATTCACGGTGATTAAAAATCTTATAAAACAGCTGATCGCTTTTTAAACTGACAATCGTTTCACAAAGAGCGTCAATGTGATCAGCGCCGCCTAAATACTCTGAACACAACAGCTCACCGTCAGCGTAGCATTGATCGCAGCCCTGTTCTTCAATACGTCTGACCATCGCGCTTAAAGCATCCATATCCGGATACGCGTCGGTTATCTCTTTTGTATGAATTGCAACAATACCGGCAAGTCCGCACATTATATCACATCCTTTGGTAAAGTTCCTTGATTTTAGCGCGGGTCATGATCTGTTTCCAGTTCGCACCCAGCGCATTTTCCCATAATGGCTCCAGAACCAGGGCTACATCGATCATTTTTTCAAGTTGCGCTTCGTTCACATCTGCCATGAGGTTACGCGGAAGTTGAATATCATGCCTTGACATCATCAGACGAAATTCACGCACGCCTTCCGGATAATACGCTTCAAGGTAATCAAATGCGACACAATTGCCAATCCCGTGGTGCAGCCCGAGAATGTAGGATAGCCCGTAAGACAGCGCATGGCAAATTCCGACTTGGGAATAAACGATGCTCATCCCCCCGCAATAGGATGCCATCATCAGTTTATCATCCCGGAGTTTATCTGCCCGTCCCGGCGGATCGCCCAAAAACACCTCCCGGCAAAGTTCAATAGCCTTTTCGCCATACGTTTGACTGAAGCTGTTGAGATAGGTCCCGGTTAACGATTCAACACAGTGGATATAGCAATCCATGCCGGTATAAAAATATTGGTCTGTCGGTGCGCCGTCTAAAAGTTCCGGGTCCAGCACCAATTGATCGAATGTCGTATAATCGGAATTGATGCCCAGTTTTTTATCCGGGCCGGTTAAAACGGTGGTGCGCGACACCTCCGCGCCAGTGCCTGATAATGTTGGCACACCGGCGTGATAAAGCGCAGGTTTTTGAATCAGGTCCCATCCCTGGTAGTCGGCGGATGATCCGGGATTGGTCAGCATCAAGGAGACCGCTTTGGCCAAATCCATCGCACTGCCGCCGCCAATTCCGATAATGCCGCCCGGCAAGGAATCCGCAACAGATTCCATCTCTTTTTGCACGCGCCGACAGAGTTCATCCACATATTTTGTTTTGGGCTCGTCATCCACTTTGACCCATAGCAATAAATCATTGGCTTTGACAGGGATTCTTTCACGCAAGGCGGAAGATTCAAAAACATCATCCACTAAAAAAACCATGACAGTTTCCGAATTAGCACGTTTGACCGCCAAAATTTCATCCAGTTGATTGAAACTGCCCCGTCCGAAAACCACCCTTGACACCATTTTAAAATTACGAAACATGAAAAATTCCTTATTGACTATACATTGATTGTGTTAAAAGATCTGATCTGAATCATTCAGCATAGATAATATAAAAAAATAATCAACGGTAAATTGTATTTTATGGAATTTTTCAGACAAAGCAAGTTAAATATGTTGAAAATCGGGACAATCAACCATAATTTTAAGAATCAGGCTTTTGCCAATGCGATGAAAGGGCCCTCCTGAAAGTCCTTTTTTTTCTCACTATTCAGTATGATACAAAAAAATAATTTCTTGACAACTCTTTATTATTTACAGCATATTGTATTTAAATCGAAGAAATAACTTGTACGTTAAATATCAACCCACTACAGATCTGAATTTATTGACTCATGATCATTTCAAAACATTCGCATTCAGGGAACAAGGCGATTATACAACCAAACCAAAAAACGTTAATTAATTTCATGGGGAGGGAAAAATGAAAAAAATTTTTGTATTTCCATTGGTTATTGGGTTATTGTTTTTTTCACATGCTCTGGCATCTGACAAGACGGATGAACTTTTTGAAATGGGGCTTGATGATCTGTTGAAACTTGATGTTACGGCGGCCTCTAAGAAGGCGGAGCGCATCAATGATGCGCCAGGAATCATTACGATCATTTCCAGGCAGGAAATTGAAGGCTTTGCCGCCCGGAATTTAGGCCAGATCCTCAACCGGGTCGTTGGCGCCCAGTTCCTTTCGCCGGATGTGTTTGTCGATCAGAGCATGGTAATAAGAGGGCAGGAAATGACGCCATACAATAACCATGTTCTGATCTTGCTTAACGGCAGGCCAGTGCGTGATCCGATCTCAGGGGGGTTGAATGCCACCCTATACACTTCTTTCCCCATAGATATAATTGATCATATTGAGATAATCCGCGGACCGGGCTCGGTGCTTTACGGCTCCTGCGCATATTCCGGAATCGTAAACATCAAAACAAAAGTGCGGGATAACGATGGCACCGAGGGCAAAGTGGCGATCGGAGCTGGATCGTATGAAGGCTTTGGGCAATACGCGGACGGAGGATTCCGGCAAGGTGATCTGAGTGGGTATATAGGGCTGCAGCATTTTAAGGATGACGGTCCCCGCTATAGTTTTACAGATTATAACGGAACTTATGGCAGTGACGAATTTCAAAGGGAATCATCCGGTGTCGTAGCCAATTTCAGTTATAAAGGGTTTACTTTCAATGGTCTGTATACCAACATTGACCCTTACAGCCTCAACGGTGGCAGTGAATACTGGGATCCCGGTTATAAAAACGAACAGACCGCGATATTCGCTGACGGCGGCTATAATCACACCTTTAATGGAATTTTCAGCCTTGAGGCCAATTTCACGTATAACCAACATCGGTGGAACGGTGATGAAGGTTCAATCAGTGGAGGCGATCCGACTGAAACCGAAGCGGATAGCAAGCTGATAGAAGTTGTCGGGAAAATTAATCCAATGGACAAACTCAATATACTTCTCGGCGGCGGCTATGAAGCCACTGATTGGGAAGGAGACAAGCTTCATGATGGCGACCAGAATTCCTATTTCTTGTATACCCAGGTTGATTATACGTTTGTAAGCTGGCTGAAAGTTTTCGGAGGCGTGCAATACAATGAGATCGAAAACATCGATGGCAAATTTTCACCGCGAGTGGGTGTGATCTCCAATATCACGGATAACTTCGGGGCCAAGCTAATGTATAGTGAAGCCTTCCGCAGGGGTTATCCTTTGGAAACTTCATTTGCCGTAAGGGTTTTCAGGGGCAATGAAAATCTTGAACCCGAGACCATTAGCACGTATGAAGCCCAGTTGTTTTACAATACTGACAAATTTCAGACGGCTCTTACTTACTTTAACAGTAAAATGGAAAATATTATCACCCGCGAACGCTTCAGTGATCCGACCTTAAGCCCGCCTTTCTATCTCCAATATCTGAATGGCGGCTCTTGGGACTTCCAGGGCTTGGAATTTGAAGGGAAGTACCGGATTATCAAAAGCCTTTTCGGCACGGGGTCGGTCTCCTATCAGACCAATGAAAACGATGACGGCATCACAGACGCTGCGCTCCACCCTGATTGGATGGTGAAACTCGGTCTGCTATACAACACTCCAAAATTTTCGATTGGTGTGTTTGACAGCTATTTCGGTCAACCGGAAGAAACGACGCTGGTGCGATCCGATTCTGCCGTGGTAAACTCAATTCCTGATGATTACCATCTGCTTTCCGCCAAAATCAGTTTTGATATTTTCAAAATTTTCAACTATCCCAACAAGATCAGGCCCGGGCTCTCCATCGAAGGCGACAACCTGCTGGATGAAGATATTCGTTATCCGGATTATCCCAACAAAGGCGTCAATAGTTTAATTCCTTTAAGTGCCGGAAGAACATGGTTTGTGAAATTAAGTGTTGCGTTTTAAGTATACGAAATCATACCGATTTTTTCCGTCAGACAGGAAAGTCGGGATGAACAGAAAAGGAGAAGTGTGCATGCAAAAACTGGCACCAGTAATAAAAATATTTTTTGGGATTTTGATTGTGAGCGCCCTGGCTGCGCCTCCGATGCATGCAGGGGAATATGGCATTGTTCCCATGGACATTCAGGCCGCACTTTTTCTGAAGCTTCTTGGGCTAAACAACGATATTGCTAAGGGAGGCAATATAACGATTCATGTTGTCAATTCGGAACCATTTGCGAAAGCGATGGGGCGAGCCATCGGCAAACAGATCGGCAATTCAAAACTGGCGGCAGTCAACAACGGTTCAGGGGCTCCGGTTGAAAAGCCGTCAGTGGTGTACATCGGCAATACGAATAGCCTGGAAGAATTATTGAATTATACCCGGGCGAATAAGGTGTTAAGCATAACCGGAATTCCCGATATGGTTCGGCGAGGAGCCACTCTCGGCGTTGGCTCCTCCGGCGGAAAGCCCAAAATCTTACTCAATCTTGCATCATTGAAGCGTGAAGGGGTGGAGATAAATCCTGCTTTAATTAAAATTGCTCAGATCATTAAGTAATCCGGAGGCAATGATGACTCTCAGAAACAAATTTCTTATTCCAATTGTGCTACTTTTGATCATTACAACGATTATCATTACGGCTGTTTCATATTCAATTTCGAAAAATACACTCCAGGATTCGATTGATCAACAGATTACACGTATGGCCGAATCCGTCGTAATACTGGTTGACCACACGATTGAAAGTATAAAATCAAATTTTGTGTATTGGAGTGGAGACGCAACATTATACACGGTTGTGCAGGAATTCCTGGGAGAAACGGTTATTGATTCGGCCAATGCGCTGCTTGCCAAAATAAAAGCGGATTTCGGCTATTACGAACAGATTATGGTTGCCAATACTTCTGGAAAAGTCATTGCGGGTTCACTCAACGATGAAATCGGAAACAATATTATGGAGGAAGCGTTTTATAAAGCTGCCTTGGCAGGTGATGTTTTTGTTTCCGATGTTGTAAAAAATAAAACCACCGGTACACCGGTTTTTATTATTTCCTCACCGCTTCTGATGAACAATGAAATCGTAGGAGTGCTCTATGGGATTATTGATCTGGCCTATTTCAATAAAAATTTCATATCTTCAGTGAAACTGGGGCAAAGCGGTTTCACCTTCATGTATAAACAAAACGGCCTTATCATTGCTTCTCCTGTAAAATCACAGGTATTGAATATGAATATCAAAACAAAGGATTTTCAACAGATATTAGCCAATAAAAGAGTCGTTTACAAAACATACGATAAATTAGCCTGGACTGTCGGGGTCAGCGCCGATAAAACTGAAATCCTGGCACCTGTAAAGAAAATGGGGTACGTGAATTTTTTCGTAGCCGTTACCGTCGTATTCCTGGCCATTGTTGTTATTCTCTTCCTCGTCCGTTCCATCGTCAATCCTATCACTCAAAGCGTCGCTTTTGCCAAAGCCATCGCCATGGGTGACTTTTCGTCTGAAATTGATATTCAGCAGACGGGCGAAGTGGGGGTTCTGATTGATGCCTTAAAAAATATGAAAGAAAGAATACATGAAGTATTAAATGAAACTGACGGTCTTATTCAGGCAGTTCAGGAAGGTAAACTGGACATTCGCGGCAAAGCGAAAGTGTTTGATGGCGGATGGAAGGATCTCATTATCGGGGTCAACAACATAATCGACGCTTTTGTGGAACCGATCAATATGACGGGTGTTGCCTTAGAGCGTATTGCCGGAGGAGATATCCCCGAAATAATTGTGAAGGAGTATAACGGTGATTTTAATGCAATTAAAACCAACTTAAACTCTCTCATTAACACGATGAACGAAATAACGATGATCACCGAGGCCATTGCAGACGGCAACCTGGATATTGACGCTCGCGAGCGGCATGATCAGGACCGATTGATGAAAGCCTTGAATCGAATGATCAACCGCTTAAACACGATATTAAAAGAAGCCAATGACTTGATCCGGTTCGCTCAAGAGGGAAAATTGGACAAACGGGGTGATGCCCTGGCGTTTGAGGGAGCCTGGCGAAAACTGGTTGCCAGTATCAACAACTTGATTGACGCCTTTGTGACGCCCATCAATCTTACCGCAACGTATATAGACAGAATCGCAAATGGCGACATCCCGGAAAAAATCACCATGGAATCTAAAGGTGATTTCAACCAGATTAAAAATAATTTGAACAAATGCATCGACACCGTGCATGCCCTTGTGGCCGAGACCATTATGCTCACTGAATCTGCAGTAAACGGCAGACTTGAAACCAGGGGAAATGCGGATAAATTCGGTGGCGACTATGCCAGGATCGTCAAGGGTGTTAATGATACCATGAACGCTGTTATTAATCCTCTGAATGTTGCGGTTTCTTATATGGACAGAATCTCCAAAGGGGATTTCCCTGATGAAATCACAGATGAATACAAGGGGGATTTTAACCAAATAAAAAACAGCATTAATTTGCTGATATCGAATCTTCGGGGAACTGTGGAGATGGCCAAAAAAATTGCCGATGGGGATTTATCCGTCCGGGTGACAATCCTTTCGGATAAAGATATGCTCGGCAAAGCCCTGACGCGAATGGTTGAAACAATTAAGCTGATCGTAAGTAGCATCAATTGTCTCACCGATGCAGCCCTGGCAGGAAAACTGGACACCAGGGGTGATGCGGAACGATTTGGCGGAGAGTACGCCCGGATTATCCACGGTGTCAACGCAACCCTGGATGCCGTTGTTACGCCGTTGAATATGACTGCTCATTATATTGATAACATCTCCAAAGGCAAGATACCGGAGCAGATTACCGAAGTCTATAAAGGAGATTTCAATGCAATCCGCAATAACCTCAATACCTTGGTTGAAAACCTCAGCCACTTCGCCGTCAATGTACAGGATTCGGCTGAACAGGTGGCCATCGGCAGTGAGCATCTGAGTACCAGTGCCGAGCAGGTTTCACGCGGCACTTCCGAGCAAGCTGCGGGTATTGAAGAAATATCAGCTTCAATGGAAGAAATGACCAGTATTGTCACATCATCTGACGAAAATGCCCAACAAACCGCTTCAATTGCCAAAAAAACGGCCCAAGACGCCCTTGAAGGCAGCAAGGCCGTTGAAAAAACAGTAAATGCCATGCAGAGCATTTCGGAAAAAATTCGGATCGTCGAAGAGATTGCCCGTCAGACAAACATGCTCGCTTTAAACGCCGCCATTGAGGCGGCCCGCGCCGGTGAACACGGCCGCGGCTTTGCCGTAGTCGCCGCCGAGGTGCGCAAACTGGCGGAAAAGAGTCAAAACGCAGCCCAGGAAATCAATGCGCTCTCGATTTCAAATCTCGAAATTGCCGGACAAGCGGGCGAAAGGCTGAAAACGATGGTCGATGGTATTCAGAAAACCGCCGAGTTAATTCAGGATATCAGCGCATCCAGCACCGAACAGGCCGAAGGCATCCGCCAGACGGGTAAAGCGATTCAGCAAATGGACCACACTATCCAGGAAAATGCTGCGACTACCGAACAAATGGCTTCTTCCAGCCAGGAATTTTCATCCCATGCCGAACGACTCCGGGAAATAGCGTCCTTTTTTAAGTTGACTGAAGAGGAAAGACAAAGACTGAGACAAGCCAAGGAGTCGATCGCCGAAACCGACAAACAAAACAGTATAGCCGAAGCCGATGGACAATTGTCATTAAAATATGATCGAACGCCGCTCCCGGCCAAAAAAGAATCAGGCTCAACGGATCCGCTTCGTATCGACAAACCGAGGCAAACCGGGGTAAAAATGGATATAAGGGAAAACACAACGTCATCAGCCGATCATGTATCGTTTGATACAAATGAAATCAGTGATGACGATTTTGAGAGATATTGATAATGTCCCATTGCAACTAAAATATTTGGATCGGTGCAATAAAATAAAATCTGATTATAACGGATTTGGGGGGGAATAATAACACACCTGATAAATTATTCATTTTCACCTCGAAGAGGTTAGGTAATATAGTCTGGGGTCACAACCCCAGGTTCGTGAATGGAAATGACAGCAGCGCCCTGAAGGGG
>JAOZRC010000756.1 GCA_029940345.1 Desulfobacterales bacterium | reverse complement strand
TCATCCAGATTCTCCACTGACAGAATTGCAATGCGGAGATCGTAAAGCGCCTTCATCACTCCCGAAAGAGCGGCCTGATCTGCCAAGTGTCCGACCATGCTCGTTACCTTGCTATTGCCTGATGTCGAATCATTCGTGATATTCATGTCACAGATCAGTTCAGACCAGGCGGGATCAATATGTCCCTGCACCCGAATTCGATACGTTGCGGGGGTTTCTATTTTAAATTCCTTAATAGCGGGCTGTTGGCTCATGGCTTACCTGTCTGAAAAGCGAATTATTTCGACCTGTGCGGTTAGGGAATTTTAAATAAATAACTTACGCAAAATGCGTGATGTAGGGTGGGCAACGTTTTTCCACTCACCTGATTTATAGCTGATACAAAGATGTGGCTCCGGACATAGTTTAAAGCAATTAACTTTGCCCACCGTTTTTTAGCCGGATCGGTGGGCAAAGGCTGTTTCCTTTAACAAAATCAGTCGCCAGGCCTAATTCATCTGCTTTAACCTGGTGAGTGATAAAACGTTGCCCACCCTACATTTGATAGCAACCGCACAGGTTGAATTATTTCATTAAAAAATTAAATTTATATCGCCTGGCTGGAAAAATCAATTCCCCAAATGGGGTATTTTAGGGGTATTTTGGGGTGTTTTGTGTTTGGAATGGAGCTTGCACTCCGAATGGGGAAGTTATTTCGTCCTTATTCCTAATTGGACTTTGGACAAAATCAGAAGGAAAAAAGATAGCATTGATATCTAACCGATTTTAATTGCTATTCTCCTAACTGATTGTAATTATAATAAATTATAAGCGCTTGCGCATATAACTGGTTGATATGATAGGGTAATGATATATTTTGGGGTTTGAGCAACTACCATTTCGCCCAAACCTCCGATTAATTAAATTGACTGAATTATTAGTAGGTTATAAGTTTAGGCATGAAGGTGTAGGTAACTAACTGTAATTTTTAATAATTACTGCAAATGACGGTTGTGCCAGTTATTATAAGGGCTTAAAGTAATTGATAAATTATTTGTCCAAAGTCCAATCCTAAGACTGATGAACATCCCAAAGCCAAAACGGTTGTATGAAGCAGGTCTGAAAAGTATCCTGATTGCAGTACTGATGATCTTGGCCTTTTGAAATCAATTATCTGAACGTCTATTAGTGAGGACACCCAAGCGGTAAGCCTTTGTCATGGCTTGCTGTCGGTTGCGCGAATCAAGCTTCCTGTAAATGCTGCGCACATGTTTTTTCACTGTTTCCGGTGAGATAAAGAGGTTTGCGGCGATCTCTTTATTTTGCAGTCTTTGCCCAAAAAAAGATAGAATTTTAAATTCACGATTGGTCAAAGGCTTATCAAGCGCCTGGTTGCACATCCAAGATTGCTTCTCGGACTGAGGAGAGGTTTCATCCTGCCAGTCGGAAAATTCATACGCATCGAAAGCGGCCATAATGCGCCTGATATAGTCAACAGCCTTGCCTTGCTGTAAAGGATGTATCAACGAATCCGTCATTTTTTTCCCCAGGTTTACGAATGGACGGATGTATCCGCCCGGCCAGTAGCGGAATCACAAACAGTTCGGACTTTTCAAGCCATTTCAAAAATTGCCGGCCGCCCATTTCACACTCCCACGACCGTAAGCCCGAAACGCACACGGCATCGCAAAGCGAAGCGCAAAAGCGATCCAGAATTGCGGTCGCCAACAGGTATTCCAGATTCTCCTCCGGCTGGTTCGAAAGAACTTCAGTAAGCAGATAATCGGTGACATAACTATTTTCCACCGGTAAATTTGTTACAATGCTTTCCAAGTCTGACTGGTGTTGAAAAGAAAGCACCGCCAGACGCAGGCCGGTTATCCAGCCTTCCGTCTTTTCTTCCAAAGAGGCGGTGACAATGCCATCAATCGGCGCTCCGAGCAACTGTTTAAGGAATGCTCCGGTCTCTTCCAGCGAAAAACGTAAATCCCGAACGCGGATCTCGCCCATCTGACCCCGGGCGCGGAAACGTGCAAGCGGAATAGGCGGGTCTGCGCGGGAGGAGATCACCAGATGCAATGGCGCAGGTGGATTTTGAAGGAGTTCGACGATCAGACTGTGTACGCTTTTGTCACTGATGGCGTGATAATCATCCAACACCAGGATAAAGGAATTTTTGAGCTGATCCAGATCATTTATCAGACTGTGAGCCAGAATTGTCGGCGAAGGGAATTGGGGGGCGTTAAGCAATGCCTTGGTATTCTTAGCAGTGTCGGGAAAGAGAGCTTGAACAGCTTCCAGAAAATAAGCCAGAAACAGATGCAGGTTGTTGTCGTTTTTATCAAGAGATATCCACATAGAAAAAAGACCTCTTGCGGGGCTGCCGTCGAGCGTCCTTACGCTCCGGAACGGCATAAGCCAGGTCAAGAATCTTGCCGACGCCCTTGGGAAGACCTGCCGGTTCGATTTCGATTTCTTGCTGACGGCAATAATCTGACAACGGTGTCAGGAAGATTAACAGAGCTGTATCCCAGGCGGTGATTCGTTTGCTGTCAAAGCTGACGCGGCTGACGGATTCGGTGGAACCGATTTTTTCAATCAAACCGGTCGTATCCGGGATGTCGGCCTCCAACGTCCAGCCGCCTGACAACCGCAACTGCAAAGCGCCATCTGCCTGATATTTTAAATTTAGCTCAGGTTACGATTTTACAGGCTTTTCCATTAGGGATTTCCAAAAAAATGATATACCTGAAATGCAGGATGGCTAACCGATTTGATTTTCAATTGATCCAGCCGAACCCGCCACCTCCGCGGCGGTTTATCCATCCGCCACCGCCTCCGTTGAGCCAACTCGGCCCTCGATTATTCCAGTTGTTCCACGGCGCTCGGTTTAATCAGCGCCGTCCGCCGCCACCGCCCCGTCCGCCGCCACCGCCCCGTCCGCCGCCACGATGAACACTTCCTCCGCTACGATGCGTCGTGCCTCCTCTTC
>JAOZRC010000755.1 GCA_029940345.1 Desulfobacterales bacterium | reverse complement strand
TAATCAAACTCTTATAACCAATTACCATGCTAAATGTAAAGAAAAAATTATTTAAGCATCCTTCGAAATAGGATGAAAATAGCATACCCTTGTATGATTGCATACGCACAACCGAGATTGAATAAAATGAGCTTGACAGCATATTCCCCATTTGACAAACAGATATCATACGATTAATCTGGGAGGCGTATTATTGCGCTTCAAATGATGTAGTAATTCAAGGGAAAAATTAAAATGTCGAAAAATGAGACAGGATTAAGATTTAGTGGCCTTAAACTGAAAATTTTCCCCAAGCTGTTATTGTTGCTATCGCTGATGATTGTCCCTTTGATCACCCTGGGATACCTGACCAATCAAAATATGGCCAAAACGGGATTAAGGGCTGTCTCCATTGCCCAGGAAATGGGAGCCCGAAATTTGCAATCCGCTCGGGATCTCGGTAATCGGGCGATTCATGACAGCGTGATACAGCTCGATAAAAAATCGACCCTGGCGATTGAACAATTAACAATCGAACTCGCCCATAGAATCGCTGATTTTCTCTACGAAAGAGATCGAGATATCCTGATGCTGGCCGCTATGCCGCCTGAGCCTGAAATACTGCTTGATGTTTATCGGACGTGTCAACGACCCGTTATCCTACCGCAATCAGACGTATCCATGACTCAGGCTGAAAAATCGCCACCGGTTGATTGGTTAAATTCGGGCAACAGGGTTTCCTGGCGCCACCGGCCGCCCGATAAATTTAAGAAAATTATCAAGCCAATTTATAAGGAGATCACTTTTGTGGACTTAAATGGCCAGGAAAAGATCAAAATAGCTGACGGCGCCATTTCTGATGTTTTATCAGACGTCAGTAAACGTGAAAATACTTACTGCAAGGCAGAAGACTATTTTGCCCAAATACACGACTTAAAAAAAGGGGAAATTTACATTTCCAGGGTGATCGGCGCTTACAAAAAAGGTTGGTTGCACAAAACCGATTCCGGCATCGCCGTGAAACCGGCCAGTGCCTATGCGGGGAAAGAAAATCCCGGGGGAGAGCCTTTTCAAGGTATTATCAGATGGGCAACCCCGGTTTACCTGGAAGGGCGCAAAATTGGCTACCTGACTATGGCACTGGATCATATTCACCTGATGGAATTTACTGATCACATTGTGCCTACCCAAGCACTTTTCACATCTATCTCCGACGCCAGCTCCGGAAACTACGCTTTTTTGTGGGATGATCAAGACCAGTGTATATCACATCCGCGTGATTTTTTTATATGCGGCTATAACCCTCAGACCGGCCAGGAAACGCCGGGTTGGATTAGCCGGCAAACATATAATGAATTCAAAAACAGTGGCCTGTCATTAGAGGCATTTGTTAAGAATTTGCCTTCATTCAGAAATTTTGCGCAGCATAAAATCGGTTCAGTGGAACAAATTGCCGAGGGAACAATTGCATTGGATTGTCGTATACTTGACACAGCACCACAGTGCCAGGGATGGCATCGGGGTACTGAAGATGGCGGTTCAGGTTCATTTCTGATTCTATGGAGCGGATTATGGAAACTCACGACCTATGCCGCCGTACCTTATTATACAGGCCGGTGTAAAGCATCCCCAAGAGGATTTGGCTATGTCACGATTGGCGCCAATGTTGATGACTTTCATAAAGCGGCCAACATCACTAAAGCCGGGATCGAAAAAAGCATTGCCGAACAGAGCCGCGATATTCAGCAAACTCAGCATGACGCCCGGGAATTAATTATCCGCAATACAACAGCCAACCGCAAACTAATTGCCTTTATCACCATTGCTTCCGCCCTGCTGCTTATCAGTGTCGCCATTATGTTTAGCTTGACGATCACACAGCCCTTGAAACGTCTGACGCAAGGTGCCAGGGCCATCAGCCGGGGTGATTATTATCAACATATTGATGTCAATTCAGGCGATGAAGTCGAACAACTGGCGGATTCCTTTAATCAAATGGCTGCCGTGGTTGCCGAAGTTGACCGGATGAAATCAGAATTTGTAACAATTGCGTCACACGAACTCAGAACGCCAATCCACGCCATGCTGTTAAGCGTTTCAGGTATTTTGGAAGGCTATTCGGGTGAAATAAATGAAGAAGTCCGGGAAGACCTTCTGATTGTCAATGAAGGCATTAGCAGGCTTATGAGCCTGGTGGAAAACCTGCTTGATATTTCACGGATTGAAGCCTGTAAAAGCGATCTGAATATATCCCAGGATTCTCTGGAACATATCATCAATGCATCCATAGAAGAACTCTCCCACTTGATTCAAAGCAACCATCACCAGGTTAAAAAATCAATTTTGAAGGACATGCTGGATATATTTGTCGACCGTAAAAAAATCACCCAAGTGATGATCAACTTATTAAGCAACGCCATTAAATATACGCCTGAAAAAGGTGTCATTCTGATATCGACTGAAAAAAAAGGGGAAGAAATTATAATCTCAATCGCTGATAACGGATACGGTATCCCCGAATGGGCGCATACATCCATATTTATGAAGTTTTTCCAAGCCGATAGCATCATGTCCCAAAAAGTGGGCGGCAGCGGTCTGGGATTGACCATCGCCAAAGGCATCATAGAGGAACACGGCGGCACAATCCATTTCCGGAGTCCGCTTCCTGCAAACCTGTTTACGGATTTACCCCTGGATGAAAAGCGTAAAGGAACTGTTTTTACAATTCATTTGCCAATTAAGAATATTCATCTGTCAGATAATGGTTGAAATTACTGATTTGATATGATTTTATTAATTATAGGGAATTTCCAACAAAAAACATTGCCCCAATATTCTAAATATTGCAGGGTATAGTATTTTTGGGGAAATTTCTTAGAGCCTGTTTGGAAAGCCGTGATCGAAGCGAAAAAGTGGGCTACCAACATAAGCCGGGACAATAAATGTAGTCGTAGGTTGGGTTGAGGAACGAAACCTGACGAATTCAGGCTGATGT
>JAOZRC010000115.1:8355-11262 GCA_029940345.1 Desulfobacterales bacterium | reverse complement strand
TGTCATGGCAGTGCCTGAAGGCAGACAAAGCCCGCGTTCAAACAAATCTTCAGCGACTTCTCCGCTGACAGCTCTCGCAGGGTAGGTTTCTTTCAGATTTTTCCGAATTCTGAACTCCGAATTCCCAATTCCAAACACCGGCTGTAGATGCATGGGTTTCCATACAGGACGGGATTCGATGTTTTCGTCTTCCAAAGCCAGTCGGACAGTTTCACGGTCCGCACCGAAAAGTTCGGGAGTTATGAGAATCACGGTGAGCCACCGGTTTGACTTTCCGTAAGGCGCTTCGGGCATAAACTCAATACCGGGAATATCTTTCAACGCATTTTTATAATAATCGAATATCCTGCGCTTGGTTTTCACTCTTTCATCCAGCACCCGAAGCTGTCCCCTGCCGATGGCTGCCAGGATATTGCTCATGCGGTAATTATATCCGATTTGGGTGTGTTCGTAATGGGGAGCGGGATCGCGTGCCTGCTGGGACAAGAATCTTGCCTGTTCAATGAGCGCCTTGTCATCGGATGCCAGCATACCGCCGCCGGATGTGGTAATAATCTTGTTTCCGTTGAATGAAAAAGCTGCGGCTTTTACGCCTGCTCCCGCGCTTTTGCCTTTATACAAAGCACCGCAGGCTTCGGCCGAATCTGCAATCACCGGAATATGGTATGGGGCGCAGACTGCTTTAATCCGATCATAATCCGCACATTGCCCGTAGAGGTCTGTGGGTATAATTGCTTTGGGTAGTTTGCCTTGGTTATCACATGCTTCCAATTCTTCTGCTAACAGATCAGGATCCATGTTCCATGAGCTTTGATCCGAATCGATAAAAACAGGTTTCGCTCCCAGAAAAGTGATTGGCGAGACACTCCCGATAAAGGTAAGTGTCGAAGCAAACACCTCATCTCCTGGTTTCACTCCCAATATCCTGAGCGCCAAACAGATCGCACCGGTGCCGCAAGACAAAGCCACCGTATATGGAATCCCTGTTTTTTTAGCGAATTCTCTTTCAAAGGCATCTATCTGAGGACCGAGCGGGGCGATGTAGTTGCTGTCAAAGGCTTGGTTTACAAAGCGGATTTCTTTCGTGCCTATATGCGGCGGTGAAAGAAAAATACGTTTCTTGCTGTTATGATTAATTGACATTTGTTTACTCAGGAAAGAATGAATTCACCGCAAAGAACGCAAAGGGTAAAAATATTTCAGAGCTTTGCCTCAAAAGCGCAAACCGATAAATAAAATGATGCTGCCTTTTCAATTCGTTTTAATGGCTGACATACTCAGGCATACTGTCGCTATGGATAATTGTTTGGTTATACTGCAACGGCGTATTTCTTTCAGACTCCGCAAAAACCCTTCCCTCTGCCTTCTCATATTCATCTTCAAGCAGCCATAATCTGACTTCATCATAAGACTGGCTTGAAAAAATAGTATGATAAGAATCAGCCGGATCTGCAACATGATAATATTCAGGTTCTTCACCTAGCACCATCAGTATATACGGTGGAGAAGCGGTCGTATCTGCCCATATTTCAAAAAATTTCCAATTAACCGGACGGTCTTGTTCGGGGAATGACATGATATTTATCTCCTCGTATTTTCATTTCAGCACAATAAAGCGGAATACGATTGCCTGTTCTATCTATTCTGTAACCGATAGTTTTTTCAAATCTATGACTGAATCGCAAATGTCCGCGTATCCTGCCCATATATACTCCTCGGTTCATGATTGTTTCAGTGACCTTATTCATTGTCGCCTCATCTTTGAAAACGTGAATAGCCCCTTCTTTATGAAAAAGTCGTTGAGCTTGAGGTGTATCCGGCAAATGCTTTGCGATATGTTTTAAATCAAGAGTTAGTTTTCGCAATTGTTGCCGTGAGAATTCCGCTTCAGTTTTTTTCTGTGTCATCAGTATGTTTTATTACTTTTGCCGGAACACCGGCAACAACAACATTATCAGGAATATCAACGCTTACAAAGCTGCAAGCGCCCACAACCGCATTTTCTCCCACTGTCACGCCCGGCATGATAACACTGTGGCTTCCGATTTTGCAATTCTTTTTTAATCTGACCCGACCTTGTTTGTTATCAATGGTGGAAACGGAATAAACCGAACAATGGGAACCTATCTGAACAAAATCTTCTATGATGACGCCGTACTTTGCATTGATATAAGAAAACGCACCGATGTCTGTTTTATATCCCAGTTCAAGGTTATCTTTATGCTGGACAATCCAGTTGTATTTTGTGGGCTTTCCGTCTTGAATTTTTGGATATTCCCAATCTGTAAAGCGTGTGTCTTTATTCATGGTGCAATTGATTTAAACTCTTCCATAGTTGCCTGGCCTGGTTGGCTAATCCCTTCCCGCTTCAATACTTTCAAGATTGTCATCAGAATAATTTTTATATCCAGCCAAAGAGACTGATGATCTGCATACCAGACATCTAATCTGAATTTTTCATCCCAGGTTAAGGCGTTACGGCCGTTGGTCTGCGCCCAACCCGTGAGTCCGGGTCTGACTTCATGCCTTCTTGCCTGCTCTGGCGAGTATCGTTCCAGATATTGCATGAGCAGAGGACGGGGGCCGACAATGCTCATTTCTCCTTTTATAATATTTAACAATTCAGGAAGTTCATCTAAGGATGCAGCGCGTAAAAATATTCCAAACCGGGTCAAACGTTCACTGTCCGGCAAAAGATAACCGTTTTTGTCATACGCATTGCGCATGGTGCGGAATTTGTAAATTGTAAACGGCTTGCTGTGCAGTCCAGGTCGGATTTGCCGAAAAAATACCGGCTTTCCCATTGTTATACGGATGATTCCGGCGATCATAATCATTAAAGGTGCAAGTAAAAAATATGCGGGAATTGTAAAAGCGAGATCAATGGCGCGTTTCATTGTTTTACTA
>JAOZRC010000115.1:2008-8345 GCA_029940345.1 Desulfobacterales bacterium | reverse complement strand
GTGCGTATTTAGAAGATATTTCATCAGATCAACAAATTGTTCAGCATGTTTACGCCGGTCTGAATGTTTTTCCACATAATGTCTTGCAGATATTCCCATTGCTTTGGCGCGGTCATGATCATTTCTGAGGTCCAAAACTGCATTTGCCAAAGATTCATCATCTCCCGGATGTACAAAAATTCCTCCATTCGCAGATTCTATCACTTTTCGAATCACGCCGTCAATTGCAAGAATTGTAGGACGTCCGGCAGCCATATAATCAAATACTTTATTAGGGTAGGTTGTTCGGAACATAGGAATATCCTGCAAGGCAGCTACGCAGACATCAGACGCCGCTATAATTTCAGGCATTTCTGACTTGGAGTGCGAACCTGTGAATGTCACATTCGAGAGATTCCATTGTTTGGCAAGCTTTTCCAAACGGGGACGTTCCTTGCCATCCCCTACAATCAGAAACCGGATATCAGGTTTGTCAAGCAGTTGTTTGGCAGCTCGTAAAAGGGTCTGAATATCATTGGCAAGCCCCAAAGCACCGGTATATGTAACGACAAACAGACCGTCTGAATTAAATTCCTTACGAATCCTGGCACCTTTCATTTCCGGCTTAAACATCATCAGATCAACACCATTGGGAATAAGATTGATTTTATCTTTCGAGATACCTTTATGAATCAGATATTCTTTATAAGCCGGTGAATTGACCAAAAAATGATCTGCCTGAGAATAGAGAAAACGCTCTAACCCACGGGACATACGAATCAACAGGGAGTTATTCAAGACGCCCATATCAATAGCAAACTCGGGCCACAGATCACGAATTTCAAGCAAAAAAGATTTTCGGTGTATTTTAGCAACTAGCCACGCTGATACTAACTGAAATATCGGAGGGGATGTTCCCATGACCAGATCAATATTTTTGACACGAATGGCAGCAAGTATTGAGGAAAACATAAAAGAGAAAAAGGATACAACTCGCCAGACAAAACTGCGATGCAGTGACGGATAGGTATAAACCCGCAATACCTGGATACCGTCTATGAGTTCTTGTGTGATAAAATCAGAATGCAAAGTGATTCGACGTCCGGTCAAGTAGCTAATATTACTGGCAATGATTGTAACTTTATGACCTTGTTCCACCATACATCGGGCCAGTTCATAATGCCGCGTCCCGCCCGGTTCTTTAGGTGATACAAATGCCTGATGAATCAGAAGTACATGCATCATACAACCTCTAAAGTATCTTTTAAGGGGTTATCTGTGGAAGCATAGGCAATCAATGAGGATTGTTCAACATTATTTGTTTGTAAAACAATATCACAATCATATTTTTCGCCTCGTATTTTAATTATGTTGCTATCAATTTCAAGATGATATGTTTTTTCACCAAACAAAGTCCAAAACAATTCATTTTCTGAGCGAAGAGACATAGAAGCGGATAAAGCCGGTTCACGATAGGAATAATAAGGCGATTGCCATCCGCGAGGAGAATGTTCATCGCCACATACCAATGTGCAATTGCCATATCCTGAAAGCGTTCCGGTATGTATCTGATAAGTCCCGGCAGGCGTCTTAAGAGACAATTTGCCTGCGTCTTTATTCCACTTAAACGGCATGCAGGGTAAAAGCCAGCAAAGCCGGTAATTGCGCATTGCATTACCAGTCATCCTGTCCAGAACAAGCCATGCGTCGTCGCCAATCCTTAATACACCCCGGCGATGGGATACAGGCGGTTTCAAGCGATGATATCCGTTATGCGTGCCTTCCCAATAGGTGATAAATCCTTTGGCCGAATGCGTATTAACGATTTTACGGCTCTCTATCCAGGGCAGCCATAGAAACTTGCCGGCTCGTTCCATTTGATCATATCCGTCAACAGTTACGGTGTTATGGTAAGCAGTGTGAGCAAATGGATTGTTCCACGGGTCTGGCGCATTGTAGCTGTATGTTCCGGCATCCATCGCTATATTCTGCCCCTTCCACCATAAATCCAAATGAAGCATATCCGCCTGTCCCGGTCTGTCACGGAATGTGGCACTTCGGATCAAGGCGAAACCGGTTTTGGAACGCAGGGTATAATAACCGCCGGTTTCAGCATGCAGATCAGTCCGCGAGCGTGTTTTCACATCAGATTGCAATGCGGCCGTCCCAAAAATCCAGAGCAAATCCTCATTCCACTCACCATCTTTGTAGCATCGCAAGTTATCAGACAAATAATGAATCGCCTGAATGACCGGTCTGAAGTCCTGATAATCGCAATTGTTCAGCGGTAAAATCAGTGCGCCGTCATTTTGTCCATAATAAGGAACTTTACCGCTGTTTTCATCCTGAATTTGATACAGAAATTCGCCTGCTTTTTTTACCTGTTCCCTGAGTCCGATGCTTAAAGGCTGATCGTTCAGGTCTCCCAGACGGATTGCCCATAGATAATCGTGAAGTATCAGACGGTGATAATTGACCGAGTGCTGCGCAAAGGAACCGTCATCATAAATCAGTTCTCTGCCTGAACGTTCCAGTACTTTTCGTCCCAAAGCCCGCCATTTTTGGGCATGGTGCAATTCCGGAAAGAGCAGTCCGATCGTCCAAAGCCCGGTCGCCTCGCTGATACCGTGATTATTCCTCTGACTGACAGCATAGTTTAAATTGGCTTTGATCCGTATTCCCGAAACAGCGATCATCTGTGTCAATCCGGCAAGGCGCTCCGGGGTTGTCTTTGAGGAGTTCAGAAAACCGTACAATCCAAAAATCCACGCCATGACACGAAAACTTATCTCCTGCCCGCATTTCCAGTTCGGACCTTGCTGAGGCGGATTCTTTTCCCGCCAGTCTTCAACCAAACGCCAAAATATTTCGGCATAATGTTCGTTGCCAGTGCGCCAAAACGCCCTTACCAGCGCATAAACAAAATCAAACCGGTTTGGCTCCCAGATAACTTTAATATCTCCGAATTCAAAATCTTTGATTTCTGACCAGTGTAAGTTACTTGGTGCGTGTTCTTGGGTAAGGGGATTGAAAAACCAGTCTGGCGGAAAACCGATTTGAAATTCGTGTTTGCTGAAATAACGGAATATTCCCTTGTTCAATTTATCCGATATAGCAACAGGCGGATTGGCTCCCTTTTCAAATGCTTGAAAAAAAGGGATGAAGTCTTTACGATCTTGATGTGAAAAAAAGAATTTCGGCGCGCTTGTTTGGCGATATTGATAATAGGCTTTTGCATCAGCTAAATTTACATTTGTCAGAAAGCATTTCAACGGATGGTCATTCCATGAAGAACATGGCAAAACTCTTTTGAAATAGCCCAAGCGCAGTTTTAGAGCATAAGTGAGTCGGAATAAAAGCCAGCGGATACCGAAAAATCGTAACAGGTAAAAAATTGTTTTCAGTCTGTTCAATACTTCCTCACTCAGATAATCGTATTGTTATTTTCATCACTTCAACAATTTCTTCATAAGCTATGGGACTTTGTTCTCCATTTTGAATTGCCTGCACAAAGGCTTTCACTCCGGAAGCATGTCCCTTATCCTGATGCCAAAGTTTCATTTTATTGAATTTTTTCCAACCATAGCCTTTTAATACTCTGAAATTATCCAATTGTAAAATCCTGCCCCCGCAAAATATTTCCAGCCGTTCTTTGGGGAAAGATTTATTTCCGTTGGCAAAATAATGAACGGTTCCCACAGAGCTGTTTTCAAAACTGAGCTGGATAGTTACAGTGTCGTGTGTGTCTGTGTTTAATCCGGAGATATGATGATCTGTTATTTTGCTGTCAGCCAGAAATCTGAGTAAATCTATAAAATGACAGGCTTCTCCGATAATTCTGCCGCCGCCGATATTAATATCCTGGGTCCAATGATTTGACGGAATCATGCCTGCATTGACTGTCATAATGAAACTTTGAGGTTCCCTTACTGTTTCCAGAAGTTCCTTTATTTTTACAATATGAGGCGCAAACCGGCGGTTGAATCCGACCATGAGGATTTTTGATTTGTGATTTGCGACTTGTGATTTGTAAACTTCGGCGATTTCATTCAGTTCTTTCATGTTCAGGCAAAGCGGTTTTTCTACGAATATGTTTTTACCTGCTTTTAATCCTTGAAGCACAAAACGGGCATGGGTATTGTGTCGGGTGGTAATAAATACTGTGTTGATTTCAGGATCATTGAAAATCGTATCCGCATCTGTCGTAGAATTTTCAAAACCAAACTTTTTGCCTAAATGTGTCCCTGAAACCCCGCCGGCGGATGCGATGGCTTTAAGCCTTATGCCACTCTTTTTTAATGCGGGAAGTAAGACTTGCCCTGTAAAATTTCCTGCGCCAATTATTCCCGCCGCCGGCTCATGGCTTTCAACTGACGACTCACCGCCCGGTTTTAATTCAATTGTCTTATTCAAAAACCCGGTTTCGTGTTTAATCTCTTCAACTTTTGAATGATATTTTAAAATAATCCCCAAATACGGTTCCTTATTTTCAGTAATAAGGTCATAAGCATTCAGAGCTTCTTCAAAAGAAAATCTGTGACTGATCAGCGGTTTTACGTTTAACTTGCCTGAAGCCATTAAATCTAAAACCGCTTCAAAATTGCGACGCTCGGTCCAGCGCACAAATCCGATGGGATAATCATGTCCTTTTTCTTCATATTCCGGATCGTAACGGCCGGGACCGTAAGAACAGGACACTTGAAAAGAGAGTTCTTTTTCATAAAAATCCGAGCGGTTAAGTTCCAGCCCGGTAACGCCTGTGAGAACGATTCGTCCCCGTTTCCGGCACATCTGCGCCGCCTGATGCACAGGCTCGCTGCTTTTTGTCGCGGCGGTAATCAATACACCGTCCGATCCTCTGCCGTCAGAAAAGGCCATTGCGGCATCTATGGGGTCTTCTCCTTTGGAAAGGTCTGCGGTTTCCGCACCGAATTTCCTTGCCAATGCACATTTGGATGAATCTATATCAATTCCTAAAACCTTACAACCGTTTGCCAGCAGAATCTGAACTGTCAGAAGACCGATCAGACCGAGTCCGGTTACAACAAAATATTCTCCGATTGAAGGTTGCGCCAGTCTTATCCCCTGAAGTCCGATAGCACCCACAACAGCGAATGCCGCTTCTTCATCAGAAACCCGGTCAGGAATTTTCACACAAAGGTTCAGAGGAACGCATACAATTTCGGCATGAGGGCCGTTGGATACGATACGATCTCCAGAGTTTAAATCGGACATCCGCAATTGGCAATCGGAAATTTCCTGTAGAAAACCGGCATTACAATATCCCAGCGGAATCGGCTGACCCAGCTTATTCTGAACTGCTTCAACTGTGGGAAGAAGTCCGTCTGTTCTGATTTTGTCGATCACCTGTTTTACTTTTTCCGGTTGCTGGCGGGCTTTTTCCAGCATACCGGCTTTGCCGAAGTCAATAAGCATCCGCTCTGTGCCCGCGGAAATAAGGGATGCGGATGTTCGGATAAGCAGATGCCCGTTTCCAGATTGGGGAACCGGAATATTTTCTAACTGCGTCAGACCTGTTTTCAGATTTTGTAGGATTTGTTTCATAATAATCGGTTTATAAATATTTGAGGACCTCATCTAAAAGTTCGAAAATATCTGGCAGAGACGCTTGAATAACTTCTCCGTCAGATAAATGCTTATGCTCTTTGAATCCGAGTGAAGGTTTATGAGCCGCATTATCATATCTAAAGATTAATTCCCCATTTTGGGTATGATATTGATATGCATAACGAAGTTTATCAATTTTGTATTTAGCATCAATATATTCTCTAATCACCAGAACAGATTGGTCTATTAATACAACTTGAATTGCTATGACAATTTGTTTTCCGGCTCTTCTTTCCTCTTTAAATTCTATTGATTCGGTAATACCGAAATTTTCAAATTGCCCTATTGCCTTACGGAGTCGTGAACAGTATTCATTGGCTGACATCTTCGATACTCTCCAATGCGGAAATTCTCTCCTGCAATCGCATTGCCAGTTCAAATTCACCCGCCCATTCAATATATTCCATATCCGTCCCCGGCAAATCTTCCGCAGCCCATTCAGTCATAAATTTTTCTGAAGTGATTTTATACTTTGATTCAAATTGCATAAGTCTTTTTTCAGAAAGATGAAGGCTGTGATTCAAACGCAGGGTTTCTCCCTGTATGATGTCCCTCAGAAGCGGTATCACTTTCTCAGAATTGTCAGTCTGTAATATGATTTGCTGCATGGTTTATCTCCTGATATTTAGCATGGCTTTAACTATTTGGCCGCTAACAAAAGGCGGGTCACTTCGCGTAATTTTTGGAAAAACCAGAATGGTTTTTACGCTAATTATAACGGAGTTGGGGA
>JAOZRC010000115.1:885-1998 GCA_029940345.1 Desulfobacterales bacterium | reverse complement strand
TTAACCGCTTTGCGACTTTGCTTCTTAGCGACTTTGCGTTATGTCTGTTTTACGTTCATTTTCCCCTTTAACGCAGAGGCGCAGAGAATATAAGCCGCAAAGAGGCAAGTGTTTTTATTAACCGCTTTGCGACTTTGCTTCTTAGCGACTTTGCGTTAAGTTTTTACTTTTTTCGTATTTTAGTATTATAATCTGTTCACAACCCGGTGTATACCACGAGTTACCAGCTTTTCTCCGAAATTAATGACCAGCCCCAGTTTCAAATCTGTCAATCTCAAATAGGTGAGTAATTGCGCCTCGAAAATAGTATTGTACGTTGTAAGAGCTTTACACTCAATAATCACCTTGTCAGCGACCAGAATATCCATTCTCAAAGGATTAGACAACGTATTGCCTTTATATATTATCGGCACGGTCATTTGCCGTTCAACTTTCAGGTTTCTTTGGTGCAATTCGAATACGAGAGCTTCCTCATATACAGCCTCAAGGAGTCCGGGGCCACCAAGAGTGCGGTGAACTTCCAGGGCGCTGTTGACAACGATCTTGCTGATTTCATTTTCGTGCATTTGTATTACCCCTTTAACGCAAAGGCGCAAAGAATATAAGCCGCAAAGAGGCAGGTGTTTTTTACCGCTTAGCGACTTTGCTTCTTGGCGGCTTTGGGTTAAATTTATTTTACGTGCCATTTGCTATTTAACGCAGAGGCGCAAAGAACGCAAAGGGAAATAATATTGCAACGCTTCGCTCTAAAAGTGTAAAAGGACAAATGCAAAATACCCATATATCTGTCTTAAATCAGCCAGTTTTCAATTTTCAAATCATTTATTCTTGAAAAGTGCCGTACATTGTTGGTTACAATGATACGATTATGCACCAAAGCTATTGAGGCGATCAAAATATCAAAATCCTCGATCATTTGACCTTGCGATTTCAATTTTGACTTGATTTTTCCAAAATTTTTAGCGGCCTCCACACTGTCTGGCAGAATGTTCAGATTCTTTTTAAACGTTTCGATTTTGCGCTGATTTTCATCTGCTTTTTGGGAATTAAAAGCTCCGAAATATAATTCTGCAAGCACACCAAACGTTGCTTCAGATGCAAGAAATAGTACAG
>JAOZRC010000115.1:261-875 GCA_029940345.1 Desulfobacterales bacterium | reverse complement strand
CCTTAGAAACTTTTGCTTTCAGAATTTCATTTCCGTTAAGCAGGTAAATACAGATGTTAGTGTCCAGCATATATTTCAAATGATTCATCCGTCACCTTCCGGGATTGCCTAGCTGAATAAATAGTATGTATCTGCTCTTCAACAGTTCTGTCATCTTGCCATGCGCCGCACACAGATAAAAATTCATCTGTAAGCTGTTTTTCGTCTTTTAGAGGTTCAATAAGCTCTTTTCTAAGAAAACTAATTATTTTTGCCAGTTTTCTTTGGCTATGTTCTGAAAGCCCTTGAAAATCTTTCAGAATTTGTTCTTCATATATTGTTCTTGCTTCCATGGATATACCTCCTAAGCAGATTAAATCGAAACCCGTCTTTACCCTCCATTGCTCTGCTATCTATTCCTTCTAAAAATCCCTATCAATAAATATCCGACACCACATTTCAATACACATCATCGAAAATAGGGTATAGGCTCCGTCTATTTGACCTTTTTTGTCAAGTGCTATCAGGTTCCTAACACCTGTCGGATCTGACAGTCCCCGGTTTTTCAAAGAATTTTCAGAAAGCACATCTTCAACCATCGGACGAAGTTCGTTTCGCAGCAAGTCTCTTAACGG
>JAOZRC010000115.1:0-233 GCA_029940345.1 Desulfobacterales bacterium | reverse complement strand
CGCCAAAGCCGGTTTTAGGGCGGTATATAACTTCTTGCGGAAGATATGGCTCCATTGCCTTTTTAAAAATCCATTTTCCAATCTTTCCATGTTGTTTATATTTGATTGGCAACTGTGATGCAAGGGAAATCAGATCAGGGTCTAAAAGCGGGACACGGATTTCAATCCCTCTTTCGCCGGACCGGAATGACGTTTTTATGGGATTCCAGTTTTTTCTACGAAACTATCAAATG
>JAOZRC010000114.1 GCA_029940345.1 Desulfobacterales bacterium | reverse complement strand
GGGAGGTCATCACTTCGGCCATTGACGCCCGGGTCATGCGGGCGACATAGCCAAAGTCATAGACGATCAGCACCATAGCCGGCAAAATCAACTGTTTGAATTCGAACCCGCCCGCCATGCTGCTGGTGCCCGGCAGCCATTTCAGCCCGAATACAAAAAGGGCGGAGAAAAACACCGCACTGGCAAATTCCGGTACGGAAGTTGTTAAAATACCGAAAACCGATATCGCGCGGTCGAGTTTTGAACCCTCCTTCATCCCTGATAAGACTCCCAAAATCAATGATAGCGGGATCATAATGGCAAATGTCCAAAAACCCAATATGGCGGTGTTCCATAGCCGCGGCAACATAACATCGGCTACAGGGCCTTTAAAACGGATGGACTCTCCAAGGTTGCCGGTCGCAAAATTTCCCAGCCACTTCACATAACGCAACATCATGGGTTGATTATACCCGTGTTGCTCCCGCCACATCTCCCGCTGTTCTTCGTTTGAAAATTGGCCGAGTACACGTGCTGCCGGATCACCCGTAAGATCGGTCTCCAGCAGCATAAAAAGAATCAGCGATACGACAATCATAGTAAAAATCATGAATCCGCACCGCTTTATTACCAACATGACCATTTTGACGCCTCCTGATAGGATGTATCGTTTTGGGGGAAATCAAGAGCGGGGAGCGCCGCAACGCTCCCCGCACCCTGACGCACGCTATTTTAAAATATGCCTAATTCTACTATGGTAACTTAAATTTTGACAGCCATTTTGTACCTGCAATAGCCATAATCATAAAAACTTGGCAACATTTGGCAACATGTAGGGTGGGTGGAGCTTGGCGGAACCCACCAAATATGGCTAATTAATAAGAGCGAAATAATTTATCCATTCGGAGTGCAAGCTTCAGCTCGCGGTACTTGCAGCACGAGTTGAAGCTTGCACTCCTCTAAATATATGGATAGTTATTTCGCCCTGATCCTAATTATGCCAGGGAGACCTTGTGAAAGCGGTAGTATCGGGTTGGATGCATTTCAAAACCGACAACATTATCACGGACGGCGGTGAATACCGAACGGAAGAAAGGCTGGACCAGAACGGCGTCATCCTGCAGAATCTTTTCAACTTTCTCCATCTTGGCCCGGCGTTTTTCAACATCCAGCGTCGATTCCGCTTCGGTCAGAGCAGCATCAAACTTAGGGTTGGCATAGCTGGATTCATTCCAGGGCACACCGGTGCGATAGGCCAGGCCCAACACCATGACGGCTAACGGGCGGTGGGTCCAGGAGGTGAGGCTCAAGGGCGCTTTTGTCCAAACATCCCAATATTGCGCTGACGGCATCACATTCATTTTGATGTTGATTCCGGCTTTGGCGGCATCCTCTTTAAGCACAGCCACACAATCCTGCTCCCAAGCGCCGTCTGTATTCCCCACGTTACAGGTTAATTCAATGCCCTTGGGGTAGCCAGCCTCGGCCAGCAATTTTTTGGCGCCTGCGATGTCCTGTTTGAACGGGGGCAGCGCAAAGTACTCGGGGTGTATTTTGGCAACATGATGATGTTCCCCAACAATCCCTAAACCACGGTGGCCGATGTCGAGCATTCGCTTGGCATCACAACATTTCTGAACCGCCTTACGGATGCGGATATCGGTGAACGGCTTCTCAGTAACCTTCATGCGAATCAGGCCGGTTTGAGTCGACGGAATTGAGATCACCTTGATTCCCGGAATATTCTTGGCCGCTTCCAGCGTGGTCAGATCAAGCTCATAGAGCCCATCCACCTGTTTTGAAGCGATTGCGGCGAGATAAGCGCCAGCATCTTCGCCCAGATCAATAAAGCGGATTTCGTCCAGTAAGACCTCTCCGCCCCAATAGGGCTCTTTGCGTTTTTTCAATACAGCCACCTCACCAACCTTGAATTCGGTGAGGGTGTATGGGCCGGTGCCCACCGGGTTTTTAGAGAAATCTCCGCCATCTTTTTCAAAATTGCGGTGAACGATGGCAGTGGGATAGTTGTAAAGGTTTTCAGGAATCGACAGCGCCGGCGATTTCAGGTTGATTTTGACCGTATGTGCGTCCACTTTCTCCACGGCGCCTTTGATCATACGCTTGACGGGATTCCCTTTCTTATCTTTTTCGCCGGTCTCTTCGAGCATGGCGTTGAACAGCCCCAGATTGGATGAACCGGTTTTGGGATCAAGCCAGCGGGTAAAGTTAAAGACCACATCATCGGCATTAAAATCATCGCCGTTTGACCACTTGACACCTTTACGCAGATGGAAGGTCCATGTCTTCAGATCATCGGATGCTTCCCATTTTTCTGCCAGATTGGGTCGTGTGATGTTATCCGGACCGGTCTCTACCAGGTACTCAATTATATGGCGGGCAACGACAGATTTCTGGGTCCATGAATATGTCGCCGGATCGGCCATTTCCTGAACTACCATACCAAACTTTAATGATCCGCCTTTTTTCTGATCGGCTGCCATGGCCGATGAAACGAAATCAGGCAACACATCCTTTCCGAGTATTTTAGATGCGATGCCGTAGGCCGCCGACGCGGACACGCCAAGCAAAGTGGTTGTGCGCAAAAATTCACGCCGTGAACACTTACCGCTGGCAAGCGATTTTTTCATTTTCTCAACGCCGGGGTGCATTCTTTCATTGGCCATAATTTTTCCTCCTGCTAAAGTATTGAATTGTTGAAAAATAAATATTTCGTAAGAAGTCTGAATAATCAAAAATGAATTCTACAGCTATCTGAAATTCTAAATTGCGAAAATCAGAAATGGGCGAATTTTGAATTTCAGACCTTTTACGAACCCATCAAAAAAAAGCGAATAAAATCCCTTCTATACCGGTTCTTAAAAGTGTTAAGTTTGAAGTGTAAAGTTATTCTGTAATCACCTGAAATTATTGCAACTGGTAAAATTGCAGCCCTGTTTTAAATATTGATTACGTACTTAGCCAAATGTTTTCAAGTAGATAATCCTGATTTATCAAGGGGGCAATGGCGAAAAAATACCGGAACACTTTCGTCCAAGTACTTATGTCATTAACTTACAAGAACTTATGACTGACGAGTACTGATATGATTTTGATTTTTCTAAAAAAGACAAAATATTTTGTATCATAGGGATAGAATTTAGTAAAGGCAAAAAATTGATGTGCGTCCAAACATCCCCCTCCCTCAAGTTACTCTGATAATATATTAACCTATATTTTCAATATATTATATTTGTAAACAAAGCGTGTTTAAAAAAGAAATGGCAACATTTATAAATAATTGGCTGCAAAGATCTCAGAAAGCTATGGCATTCGTCTTGCCCTTGACAATCATTGTGATAGTTTTTCAGAAGAAATTCTCTGGGTTCTCAAACAAGTTAATCATCCGTTTGTCGGGGCTTGCATTGACACCATGAATGCCTGGCATATTGCCGAAGATCCGATGAATGCAATTATGAATCTTGCACCAGTAGCATTTACAAACCATTTCAGGGATGATCGGGTTGAATTTTGCCGTGATGGCTTCAGAGTCAGCGAAGTGGCAGTTGGTGACGGAGATATTGACATGAAAAAAGCATATCAGTTTATTAAAAATCAATCCCCCACCAACAGGATCAATATCGAAACCGAAATGGGAATAAGCCTGGAAGATAAAGCGGCCGCCTTGCGTCTTGAACTGGAAACCGTCAAAAAGAATATTCATTTTTGCCGGACAGTACTGAACATAGGCAAAGATGAGTCTGAATGAATGGTGTCATGTCTTGAATTGTGAATAAAAGATTGGCAAGGCGCATTCAAAATTATTCACTATTCAAGATGTGACCCCATTTTTCTCTATTTTTGCCGGACAGTACTGAACATAGGCAAAGATGAGTCTGAATGAATGGTGTCATGTCTTGAATTGTGAATAAAAGATTGGCAAGGCGCATTCAAAATTATTCACTATTCAAGATGTGACCCCATTTTTCTCCATTTTTCTCTCTTCCATCCCTCTTTTCAAATTCTTACATTTTGAGAAAAGTGTCCTGCAATTGAGTATAACTGTCTTCATCCGAACCGCGTTCCAATGGCCCGTTTTTTCCACTGACCATTTCATCCAACTGTGGAAAATACTCTTTTTTACGTGCGACTTCGGCGAGTTTCTCGTGCCACTTGTGAAACGCACCCACATTATGGAGGGTGTGATCCGCATTCCTTGGCCCGCCTTTCTCAGCAATTTCTCTTATTCCTTTGACAACATTTTTGTCTTCAGGCAAATACAGCGGAACCACAAAATCGTGCCTCGTCCTGAGCCAAATTTTGCGGGCGACTCTCTCACGTTCACAATCCTGAATAAATTTATCGAGGCTGAAAAAGTTCAGATTACCGAGCGCTCCCATAGCATGGCGAAGGATATGCACACCGTACATCCGCAACGTATTTCGGGAGAGTTCGGATTCCAGAACGGCAGACGGTATATCATTGAGAATGCTGGTGCTGCCGCCTGACTGGGCCGAAGCAAAACCTGTGACCCACAGGTTCAGGCGGGCCATTGCCGAATTGATGAGTGGTTGACCGGGATCGCTGTAATCAAGATCGCCTTCCACTCCGAGAACATCGGGAATGCCGCCATGCATGCATCCGACACCCGGATTGAGCGTCTGTGCCAGCACCATCATGAAAAGTACTTGCGCGTGTATCTGGGTGAGAAGGGCTTCAGGGCTTGCGGGACCTGAAGACCCGGCAATGGTGAGGTCCAAAAGCAGCAAATTATTTCCCGCTTTGGCGCTCCGAATGAACGGCTCAACCATTGTGGGCATAAATGTCATGGAGGTGATCAGACTGGTGCCGTCCAACCAGTCATCGCGGTCGCAAAAAAAATCAGTCTCATCGTCAGACATGTTCCTTGTATATGACATCTTCAAATCCGGAAAATGACGATCCATCAGCATAGCACATTCAAAATCGGAAATTGATTTGTCGGTGGCCACCGGAACGCTGAAAATTCCCAGGCTGTCGGAAAAATCGGCAGCGGTTTTGACAATTTCATCAAATTCCGCACGATTGGCGGACTGCAGGTCATCTCTTCCGGGACGCAGCAGAAAGGGAGGCGTAGCGCCGGTGCCGAAAGCGTTCTCGCCCGGGTCCTCTGACATATCCGTTGGAACCATATCAATACAGTATTCCAGATAATCCTCTTTAAGCGGGATGAAAAGCGCCTGTTCACTTTCAAAGTCAATGGCGTCGGCTTCCATCAGCAGTTCCATAAGAACCGGACTGGCGGCGATATCAATTCCGATTTGGGTCAGTATTTTGCGGGCGTTACGGTCTATCCGTTTATAGATTCTTTTTTCATTGGTAAGCGCATCCATATCGACAATTCTTTCCCGGGCGATATCCGCCTCCGGGCTGTCAGGATGCAGTGTGACGATTTTTTTATAATAATGCCTGGCATTTTTAAATTCGTACCGTTGCTCGGCTGCAACCGCACCATCGAACAGCCTGATAAGTTTTTTGGCACGCTTTCGCATCGCTTTAACCCTCCAAATCAAAACGTTTTAGTGTATTTCATCAGACGCTTTCAGTGGAAAATCCGAATCGCTATATCTTAGCTTCCAATGGTGCAAATAGAAAACACCCTGTCGCCTGGGTTTATAGCATCTTCGGGTTGCAAAGTTTTTTCAGATCCCACGCTTTTACCTTAAACGATTTATCGTGGACGCCGGGATTAAAATAAACATATTCATTTTTGGTCAAATCCTTATCCATATAGATAGGCAGGGGGTCTGATTGACCAAAAGGCGGAACACAGCCAACTTCACACCCCACTTTTGCGCTCACCTGTTCCGGTTTGGCAAAAGACACCTTTTTGGTTCCGACGCCCGCAGCCGCCAGCTTCCAGTTTACCTTTTTATTACCGGGAAGAACCAGGACGATCATCTCTTTTTCCTTGGTCAGCATCACCAGGGACTTAACCGTTTCGGCCTCAGTGACATTCAGAGCCTCCGCCATCGCAGGGTTGGTGTATACCGGTTCATGTTCAAAAATTTCATAAAAAATATTATTTTCTTTAAGAATGCTGATAATTTTTTCTTCTGGTGTCATTATTTGCTCCTATTCTTATCATGTTTGTTCGTCACTCGATTGTTCCTTGTTCGTCATTCGATTAATAGCTATTCGCCCTGTTCCTTCAATACCTGGGTCAGCATAGGAACCACATCAAACATATCCGCAATAATGCCATAATCACATTTAGCGAAAATCGGCGCATCTTTGTCTGTATTAATCGCCACGATCACTTTGGATGTTTTCATACCGGCAAAATGCTGCACTGAGCCTGAAAGCCCACATCCGATATAAAGTTTCGGACTGACGGTTTTACCGGTCTGCCCCACCTGCATGGAATGGGGTGCGAAACCGGCGTCCACCGCGGCGCGAGAAGCTCCCACAGCCGTGCTTTCACCCAATTGGGCGGCGCATTCGTCCAACATTTTGTAATTTTCAGATGAATCAATAGGACGCCCACCGGTAATAATAATGCTGGCTTCGGTCAGATCGACGTTGCCGCCCGCACTTTCTTTCACATCAATAATTTTTGTCAGACCCGGGTCTGCCGCCAGAGCCTCAAAAATCACGGTTTGCGTTTGGACAGGCGTTTTCCGGGCTTCAATGGCATTGGGCCGGATCGTACAGAGAAACAATTCGGATTCCAACTTCAAAGTAGCTACGGTTTTGCCGGAAAAATGGGATTTGCGAACCGTTTTTGTATCAAGATCAATGCCTGTGCAGTCCGAAACCAAAGGAACGTCCATGAAGGCGGCCATCCTGGCGAACAAATCTCGCCCTTTGGCGCTGGCGAGTCCTAAAAGCATATCCAGTTCAAATTTTTTCACTGCTTCGGCCAGAACCCTGGCTTCGAGGTCCGGGCTGACCTTAATATCGCCTCCCTGACTGACAACGTGAACAATTTTATTCGCGCCGTATTCTGCCAGAACGGACGCGGCAGCATCCGTATTTTCCGGCGTTACGATGGCAAAAACCTCGTTGCCGCCATCACCGCAAGCGGCTGTGAGGACGCTGAATTCAGTCTCTTTTACCTCACCATTCTCTATTTCAATTAACACACCTACCTTGGCCATTTTGTATTCTCCCTTTGCATCAGCGCACAGCACTTGGCTTGCTGATGTCAGTCTTCATTGTGTTGGCAACTCCTTCATCTCACTGTCTGAATTAGGATTGGTAAGATTAACGGATTATAGGATAATGCCTAAACTGTAAGTTCAGCACTCCTTCAAATTGGCCAGTTCTTATATTTTGGCGAAAAATGAAGGATGCCATAATCATTTATAAAACTTTCTGGTCCTCCTTGAGAATTCTGATAAGTTCTGTAACCGTTTCTTTGACATCACCTTCCAGCATTTTAGCGTCAGAACGCTCCGGCATCGCTTCCAGATTAAGCAATTCAACACGATCAGGAAGACTCTCCAGTCCCAGGGAGGCGATATCAGTCTCTTTGACCGGTTTCTTTTTAGCTTTCATAATATCAGGAAATTTGGGGTAACGTGGTATATTTAAGCCCTTGGTCGCACCGATGACGCACGGCAGTTTCATCTTAAGCACCTCCCTGGAACCGCTGCCGATCTCTTTTTCCACAATTGCTTGCCCATTGTCGATTTTCAGATCAACGACTTCATTGACAACGGCCATATCCATTGCGGCGGCTAAACGGTATTGGGTCTGAAAACCTTCGGTATCCACCGAACCTTTGCCGGTGAAGATGATATCAGGCGCACCGTCTTGCTCGATAGCGGCTTTGAGCGCCCGAGCGGTTAAGGTGCTGCTTAAAAACTGGCTGTCGGTTTTCACCAGAATTCCCCGGTGGGCACCTAAGGCCATGGCGCTACGAATAGATGCCATCGCGGCTTCCTTACCGACTGTAACTGCCACCACTTCACCTTGCCCCTGTTTTTCAACTAACTGAACGGCTTCTTCCAAACCGTATTCATCGTAAGGGTTTATAACGAATTTGCAAGTGGTGTCATCAAAACTGTCGTTGCCGGTAATTTTGATGTTTGCCGCCGTATCAGGCACATGTTTAACACATACATAAATTTGCATAAAATTCATCCTTTTGTACTATTTGTCCTGTTTTTCATATCCGCAATATGAACGCTCACCCTTTCATCTTTTCGTTCATGGGATCATAAAGCGGCATTGCCACATTTTCTGCCTGACATAATTCACCTAAAATTTCAACATGTAATTTTGTGCCGGGGACGGCCAATTCAGGAGGAACATATCCCAACGCGATGCTCTTTGCCACGCGGTGGCCGTAACCGCCGGAAGATGTCATGCCCACGCGGGTTCCGTCTTTATAAATACCGTTATAGCCCCAGGCATCCGCATTGGCGGCGTCTACAACCATGCAAACGAGTTGTAGTTTGACTCCTTCGCTCTTTTGTTTTAACAAGGCGTCCTTGCCGATGAAATCCTTGTCCCATTTTACGGTCCAGGCCACAGGGGTCTCAAGCGGTGTGTGGTGGACGTTCATTTCACTCTTCCAGGCCAAATAGCCTTTTTCCAATCGCATGGAATCCATAGCGTACATGCCAACCAGTTTCAGATTATAAGCGTGGCCTGCTTGAGTCAGCGTTGTGTAGATGACGTGCTGCTGTTCGATGGGATGAAAAATTTCATAGCCCAACTCGCCGACGTAGTTCATTCGATTGATCCGGCATTTTGTACGGCCTAGATAAATCTCCCGGCTGCATCCGAACGGAAAGGCATCATCAGAAAAATCTCCGTAACACACTGATTGCATCAGATCACGGCTTTCAGGGCCTGCTATGATAAAGCAGCCGAGTTGGTAAGTCATGTCAGCCATGCAAACGGAGTCGTCATTTGGCAAATTCAGCATCATCCAGTGCTGATCGTGTCGCTTGCCGACACTGGCGGTTACGCAAAAATATTCCTGATCCCTGACCTTGGTTACGGTCATATCAGACTTGAAATCGCCATTATGATCCAGCATCGGACTTAACGCAATGCGTCCTTCTTCCTTCGGAACCTTCTGGCAGGTCATGTTATTTAGCCAAGTTTCGGCACCGGGCCCGTTAATCACGGTCTTGGCGAAGCGCGTCAGATCAATCAGACCCACATGATTCATTACATGGCGGCACTCTTTTCCGACATAATGAAAGGCGTTGCTGCGGCTCCAACCAGGGGTTTCCCGTTGGTCCGCTTCGTTAGCGGTAAAGTAATTGGGGCATTCCCAGCCGTAATAGTCCCCAAATACCGCACCGGCCTGTTTTTGATATTCGTAGATCGGGCTGGTTCGGTTGGGACGGGCGGCGTCGCGCCAATCGTTGGGATAGATAATTGAGTAAAGCCGGGGATAGGTGTCTTCGATTTTTTCATGGTTATAAGCCCAATTGGCATAGGCGCCGTAACGACGGCTGTCCACGGCCCACAGATCAATCTCCGGTTCGCCTTCCATCAGCCACCCGGCAATGTAATGGCCGATGCCGCCGGCCTGGGTGATGCCGAAGCTGTACCCGCAGGCATGAAAAAAGTTTTTCAGTGGGTAGGCCGGACCGACCAGGGGGTCGCCGTTAGGGGTGTAAGTGATCGGTCCGGCGGTGACGTGTTTGAAACCGGTTTCACCCATAATCGGAAAACGGTAAATCCCGTGCTCAATAAAATCGGCAATCGGGTCGATATCGGCTTGCAGTTCTTCCATCGCGTAGTTCCAGGGCACGCCCTCGGGATACCATTGTTTGACTTTACTTTCATACAGACCGAGGATAAGACTGTTCATCTCCTGGCGAATATAAATGGAACGATCCGGGTCACGAACCAACGGAAGCATGGTTTCGCGTTCTTCCACGGCGTCGATGGCTTCGAAAAGAATATGGGTGTGTTCCCCTGGGATAGACGGTATATCCAGCCCAACCATACGGGCGACTTGCGGCGCCCACAAACCGGCGGCGTTGACAACCCATTCACAGGTGATATCGCCTTTGTCGGTATGAACGACCCATTCTCCTGATGGTTTTTGATCAATACCGGTGACTTGGGTGTGCGTACTAAACTCGGCCCCCTGTTTTTTAGCCCCGATAGCCATCGCCTGCGTGATGCCGCTGGGGTCCACATCACCGTCATCGGGCCAGTAGAGGCCACCGATAAGACCTTCTGTGTTCATAAGCGGGTGCAATTCGGCTATCTCTGCCGGCGTCACCCAATCGACGTTTAGCCCCAGGCAACGATTCATACTGTAAATATAGCCCAACTCTTCCATGCGTCCGGGGTTGTCCGCCGTCCGGATCGAACCGGTGGTGTGCCATCCCGCAGACTGGCCGGTTTCCTTTTCCAGTTGCTGGTATATTTCAATGCTTTTCATGTTGACTTGGGTGCAATAATAATTGCCGTGAAAAAATGAGCAGTTGCCTGCGGCCATCCAGGTGGATCCTGAAGTCAGCTCGTGTTTTTCGATCAGGGCAACATCTTTCCAACCGTATTTGGCCAGATGATAGGCCACACTGACGCCGATAGCGCCTCCACCGATCACGACGACTCTGGTATGTGTTTTCATAGTGCCTCCTTCCGTAACTTATGATGGGTTGTATTTCATAATCCCAAGCGACCGATGCAACTTTTCATCGGCAATGTTCACATTCGCACGAAGCCGCCTGATTTTATATTTAAACCGTTGTTTTCCATCATGCAACAAACATGCCGAAAATATGAATGGTATTAATTTTGTGTGTAAAGATGAAAAATATGGTGGGCATTTAAGATAGTTTAAAAATGATAGGCTTTTAGGTTAAAAATCGAATTGATATATCATAAATAGCAATGCGACAAATAATTTGCTATTTGTAAAATAATTTTTATTTCAGATGAAAAAATATTTTCTCTTTTCGGTAACATCGGATCATGCTTCAGATGAGGCGGAACCTCATAGCGAGTTTTCTATTGGGCCATTTGCCAAATTTTTTAAATTATCAATCTTTTTGTAAAGCTTTAATAAAAAGGAGTCAAGCGTCTTGCAATTTTATTATTTTTCCCCTATAAATTCACAAATAATAGTAGTTTTTTCCACATAATAAAACACATCCCATAAACAAGAGGATAACAATCATGTCTGATGTTACCTACGATGCTTTTGTTAAGGCATACAACAATTTTGATTATCGTCCGTTAAAAGGGGAATTCCTGCGGAAATTTTATGTTGATGATTTTACCAAAGACACCACTGATAGCATTGTCAAAACCGTCAAAATATCCGAGCGTTTCAGAAAGATTT